>JANONL010000149.1:0-1792 GCA_031420815.1 Sphingomonadales bacterium
CCGCGTGGTTGCTCCTTGCGTTCATCCTTGGCAGGCGGTGGCAGTGCTGCAACCGCTTCACGGAAGCCTTCGGGCAGGCCAAGCGTCATGGCGCGAATGCCGGTCAGGCGTTCGATGTCCTTCATATAGCCGCGTTCGTCACCAGCAACAAAACTCATGGCGACACCTTCACGTCCGGCACGCGCGGTACGGCCGATGCGGTGAACATATTGTTCGGGTACGTTGGGCAATTCGAAGTTGAACACATGGCTGACGCCGGGGACGTCGATGCCGCGCGCCGCGATGTCGGTTGCGACGAGGATCTTGATTTGCCCGTCACGGAAGGATTGCAGCGCTGCGGTGCGCTGACCCTGCGACTTGTTACCGTGAATGGCGGCGGCCTTGATACCGGCACCGGCAAGCCCGCGCACAACGCGGTCGGCACCGTGCTTGGTGCGGGTGAAAACCAGCGCGCGGTCGATCTCTTCGCTTTTCAGCTTGAGGGTCAGCAAAGTCTGCTTTTCGCGCTGTTCTACAAAGGTAACAAACTGTTCAACGCGCTCTGCGGTAGTCGCCGCAGGGGCAACTGATACGCGGACCGGATTGTTCAGGAAACGGTTGCCGAGTTCGGCAATCGCTTTTGGCATCGTTGCCGAGAAGAACAAAGTCTGACGCTGTTTTGGCAGCAACTGGTCGATGCGCTTCAATGCGTGGATGAACCCAAGGTCCATCATCTGGTCGGCTTCGTCCAGCACGAAGATTTCAACGTCTTTCAACGTCACCGCGCGCTGTTCGATCAGGTCGATCAACCGGCCTGGCGTGGCGACAAGAATATCAACGCCGCCAGCCAATTTCTTCTTCTGGCTGAAAATCGGCATGCCGCCGAAAACGCATTCGGTCTTAAGGCCAAGGAATTTGCCGTAGGTGCGAAAGCTTTCGGCAATCTGTGCCGCGAGTTCACGCGTTGGCGAGAGCACCAGCATCCGGCAGCTATATTGCTGGCGCGCTTTCGGCTTGGTCGCGAAACGGTGGAGCGAGGGCAGCGCGAACGCCGCCGTTTTGCCAGTACCGGTCTGTGCAATACCGCACAGGTCGCGGCCATCGAGCAAGGGCGGGATGGCCTGTTGCTGGATCGGGGTCGGTGTATCATATCCTGCGGCTTCAAGCGCCTTCAGGATGGGTTGGGCAAGGCCCAGGTCTTCAAAATAAGACATAAAATTCTTTCAAAATAGTCGTCGCAGCCCCAAAGGCGCGTCCTTTCATCAGGACCGCACGGGCGCAACAGCAGGTGTTCGGGAGCAGCTTATGCCGACCCGTTGGAAACAACCCTGCGTGATATGGGAAGCCTCTAAGCTTGGCGCATCTTGTTCGATTGGCGGAGCCTGTTGTTCCAAGCCCTCACGCTGCCAATACTGCGGCGGTACTATCCGCTCGCCTCATGCGCTTGGTGGCCATATGGTAGCGAACCGCAGGAAAAGCAAGTTGTTTGTGCAATGCAGCAAGAATCTTGCGCTGCGCCGTTTTCTGCAACCTGTTGTTAACCATCTATTAGGGCATTTCGTTCACAGATTTCCCGAAAGCAATTCGCTAGAGGAAACGGGACAATGGTTCAGCATCAGAATGATGTGGATGTGGCGATTATCGGGGCGGGTCCGGCGGGTCTGACCGCCGCCTATCAGCTGACCAAAAAAGGCTATAGCGTTACCGTCATCGAAAAAGACGAACGCTATGTCGGGGGAATCAGCCGCACCGTCGAGGTCGATGGTTACCGCTTCGACATTGGCGGCCACCGGTTCTTCTCGAAATCCAAGGA
>JANONL010000150.1:0-3571 GCA_031420815.1 Sphingomonadales bacterium
CCCTTCAGATGCCTCAGCAATTGCCGCCGCGCCGCCAGCGCGCGGGCATCGTCACCCCTGGCCGATTGCGGCATGAAAATTACCTGGGGTGGTTTGCGGATCAGCGTTTCGAGCGGCAGCACGTCCCATGAATTCAGGCCATAGGTCGCGCTGGCGTTTGCAAAGCCGTGGACGGCGAGCAGGTCGTCCTGCAACGTCCCTTTGCCCGGTACAAAACCGCCATTCTGCCAGATGATGGCGGTGATTGGTCGCCTTTGCGCGTCAGCAGGCGCAACCGCATCATCGATCCGCGCAATCAAACCTTCGCCTGCCTTGACTCGTCCAATCGCGGTGGCAACCGAGCGGATCTGCGCCTTGCTGTCATCGACGCTCGCCGGAACGCCGACCGCCACCAGTTTCAATCCTGCCTGTGCCAAGGCCGCGTTGGTGCCAGTGCTGGCGAGGTTGCCGGTCAACAGCAATCTTGGCTGTGCGGCGATAATTTCTTCCGCGCTCGTACCAATGGCGGGCATCGCATTAGCCCAATCAAGCGGAGCCGAAGCGCTATCTGCGTCGTGCGAATAGCTGCTGACGGCGGCAATCTGGCCCGGTGCAGTCACCTCGGCCAAAATCGCATCGATACACGGATTGTTCGATACGATGCCACCGGGGGCGATGGCTGGCTGGCCGCTACAGCTGTTCAAGAGCAACAATAGCGGCCAGCTACGCATCAAAATTTGGCCCGCACGCCCACCGCCGCGTTGCGACCGTAAGTGTTGTAGCCTTGCACCACGACATAGTCGGCGTCGAACAGATTATCGACGCGCCCATAAACTTCCAGCGCATCGGTGATCGGATAGGATGCCCGCACACCGGCAATGACATAGCCATCAAGCCGCACAGTATTCGACGCATTGTCAAAGCTATCGCCCACCATCAGGACCGTTCCGCCCAGCGCCACTCCCAGTGGCGTCTCCCAATCGACCGTCACGTTCGCGCTGTTCTGCGGTCGCAATGCCAGCCGGTTGCCGAAATTGAACCCTGCCGAGCGGTTGATCGCATTGACCAGGCTATAGCTTGCGCGAATGTCGAGCCTATCAGTCGGGTTCAGCGCAAAGCCTGCCTCCACCCCTTCGGTCTTCACACGGTCGATATTCTCCGACTGGAAGCTGGTGAACGAAAACGCGATTAGATCGGTGCTGCGCCGGTTAAAATAGGTCGTAAACACCCGGGCTTTGTCGTCCAAAAACGCGTGCTCGACCCCGAGATCGAAGTTGCGCGCTGTTTCGGGCTTTAGGTTCAGGTTGCCATAAGGTGGCTGCCCTTCGGTGAGCGTCGGCGCGCGGAAACCCTCACCATAGGTCGCGCGCAATACGGTCTGGCCACCATTGGGTGTGTAAGCGATATTGCCGCCCAAGGTTGTCTGCCCGCCATAGTCGCTATAGTCATCATGACGCACGCCGCCGGTCAGCGTCAGACCTACGACCGGACGCAGGATTAGCTGGGCAAAGCCGCTGGTGACTTTGTTGCGGGCAACATCGGCGGGTGCGCCTTCAAATGATGTGCTGGCAAATGTCTGGTCATGCTCCGCGCCAAAAACCAACGTCACCAAATCGCTGACATCGAATGCGCCGTGATATTCGGCGCGGTCAACCGTGCCTTTGACATCGAAATTGTTGAAGCTGAACACGACCGGGTCGGTTCCCAGGCGGCTGATGTCGGTGCGGGTATAAGCCACGCGATTGTGCCAGCGGCCATCGAGCAGATCGAGATTTGCGCCGACATAACCAACAAATTGGCGGTTGCGCGATACGGGCAGGGCATTCGCTCCGGTGCCAAAAGGCGAGTCATACTCAATGACGCCGCGATTATAATATCCCCGGAAATCAAGCGAGAAGGCATCCGACAAATTGACCTTCAACCTGCCGTTAGCGGCGGCGTTTTCATAACCGTCTTTCTCGGTTCCGCCCGACAGTGCCGAAATGCCGTCGGTGCGGTAATATGCGCCGCCGACGCTGCCTTCGAATATGCCGCTGATGCCGGACAGGTTGACGCTGCCTTTCATGCTATCGGCATACCCATATTCCGCGCCTGCGCGCACCGCAAAGGCCTCTGTAGGCGCG
This sequence comes from Sphingomonadales bacterium, assembly GCA_031420815.1. Classification (GTDB taxonomy): domain Bacteria; phylum Pseudomonadota; class Alphaproteobacteria; order Sphingomonadales; family Sphingomonadaceae; genus Sphingorhabdus_B. The sequence continues at coordinate 2,103 of JANONL010000150.1, forward strand.
ATCGACTGAACGTTGACCACACCGCCGATCGCCTGACTGCCCCAGATGATCGAGTTCGGTCCGCGCAGCACTTCGACGCGGTCGATATTGCCGGTCAAGAGAGCGCCGAAGTCGAACGCCGCATTGGGACTCGACAGGTCATTGATGCGGACACCGTCGACCAAGACCAAGGTTTGCGAGCTGTTGCCGCCACGAATGAACACGCTGGTCTGGCTTCCGACCGGGCCACGCGTCGCGACGGCGACCGAGGGCAACGTGCGCAGCGCATCGCTGATCGAGGTCGCTTGCAGCGTTTCCAAACGGTCGCGGTCGATGACGCTGATGGCTTGGCCGGTTTCGGAACGCGGCTGCTCGAAACCGCTGGCGGTGACCACGATGTCGTCGCCCGCATCTTGCGCAAAGGCCGCCGCTGGCAAAATCGCCAGAGCTGCCGCTGTAAATTTCAGATATCTCACTTAAAACTCCTTCACATAACGGTTCAAATTCGCCGTCATGCGAAGGTCGGGTCCAGCCAATTGCCACGCCCAACTCCGTTCATCCAGTGCATCCCGCCTGGTTGAAAAAACGACCGCAGGCGGGCAGGTCTCCTGACTTCCGGGTCACCATCCATTGCGCCCCGCCTTCCCGGATTTCTCCAGTGGCATGTGGGACGCGGACTCACCGGTCACAGTTGCGGGAGCAGTTGCGGATTGGGGCACATCAGCGCCCGCACCGCATTCCCTATTATCCTTGCTTTCACAAAGACCCGTTGCGTGGAAATGCCGATAATCCGATTTTGGGTGCAGTGCAACCGGTTAAAGCGGGCGGTTGATTTCGGAATAATCGACTGCCGAAACGCGCTCGATTACAGTGTCACGGATGGCCTGCGCCGTCGCCAGCGGCAGTGCCACCATCTTGAGCTCGCCGCCCGATAAGCCAAAGTGCAACGCGGCCAAACCGTGCCAGTGGGCAATCGGACCCTGGACGATTTCTGCACTTTGTATCTTGATTTGCGGTGCAATTTTCAATTGCTGGTTCCACCATCCGCGTCGAACATAAAGCTGAACATCATCTAGCGCATCGCGGTAGTTGCGGCGGTTGAACCACAGAACAAACGCCAACGGCAGTAGCAACCACAACAGATTAACGGCCTGCCCCAACGGCGCGCCGGCAAAAAGCACAACCGCCGCTATCCCCGACAGTATGATTATGGCAGCTGCAACAAATGCACTCAACCACCAACGACCGTCGCCCCTTCGGAATGCGGTGTTCCCGGATGGCGCATCAATCATCGCGGCGGAAGCGATCGGCCAAATTTCTTCGAGAGTGGCAAATGGCGCGGCCACATAATTGCTCTCTTGCTTGCTGTCTTGTGCAAGACTCACGAACTTTAACGCGTACCAGCCCCATAGCTTGCGGATCGGACCGGTTTGAACAATGGCGGCCTGCACCCGGTGGATCGGCATCACCACATCGGTCAGCGTTAACAG
>JANONL010000151.1:0-6857 GCA_031420815.1 Sphingomonadales bacterium
GCTGTCAGTCACTGCAGCTGCAAGCAATTCGGGCGTTACGCTCGATCCGGCCACCGGAAATATCAGCGTTGCCGCTGGCACACCGGCGGGTAACTATCAAATCGCATATCAAATCTGTGAGCAACTCAATCCGTCCAATTGCGCAAATGCCATTGCCAATGTGGTGGTAGCAGCGCCAGCCATCGCAGCGGCGTATGACACAGCACCGACCATCAATGGCGCAAATGGCGCCGATGACGTCATCAACGCTTTTGCTAACGACACTTTGAACGGCGTTCCGGTCGTTGCAAGTGCAATTACAGCGACCATCCTGACTCCTGCGGCGTCGATTAGTGGCGGGCCTGTGCCATTCCTCGACCCGATAACAGGTCTCGTAGATGTACCGGTTGGCACCCCGGCGGGCAGCTATACTATTTCTTATCGCATCTGCGAAAACAACAATCCGTCGAATTGTGCGAATGCCATCATTACGGTTATCGTTACCGCTCCAGCTATTGCCGCAACCAACGACATTTATAGCGCCATTCGCAGCGGCATCGGCAATGCGAATGCCGGCAACGTCCTTGTCAACGACACGCTCAATGGCGCTGCAATTATCCCTGCCAATGTAGCAATCAGGATTTTAGCACCTGCCAGCAACCCTGGGGTGACACTTGACCCCGTTACCGGACAAATCTCTGTCGATCCGTCGGTTCCCGCAGGAACCTACACAATCACATATGAAATCTGTGAACGCCTGAACCCGACAAACTGCGCGCAAGCGGCCGCGACCATCGCTGTCGAACCCGCACTTAGTTCTGTTACCGGCATCGTATATGAAGACCGCAACGGCAACGGAGCGCTCGACAGCGGTGAAACGCGCCGCGATGGCTGGATTGTAGAAATCATCCGCGATGGCGTCGTTGTCGCAACCACTCGGACAGACAGCTCGGGCAATTACCGTTTTGACGGCCTTCTGAGTGGTGCAGGGTATTCCATCCAGTTCCGCAATCCGGACAATAACGTCGTCTATCAGGTAATTCGGAACGTCACTTTGGCCGATAACACTGTCGTGGTTGACCAGAACCTCCCGATCGATCCTTCCGGCGTGGTTTACGACTCTATCACACGCGCGCCAGTTCGGGGTGCAGTTGTGTCATTGCTGGGAGCAAACGGCGTTCCTTTGCCGGGCTCCTGCTTCCTTTCATCATCCCAGCAGGCTCAATCGACCGACGCAACTGGATTTTACCGGTTCGATGTAGTTCCGGGAGGCTCGCCGCTGTGCCCAGTCGGCGACACGACCTACACAATTTCGATTGCGCCACCGACCGGATATTCGGCCCCTTCGAGCGTCCTGCCAGCGGAAATCGGCGCGTTCGATCCGACAGGTCTACGCGCTCCAGTGCTCATTGGCGCAAGCTCAAGTGCGCCTGCCAATGGCGAGCTCGTTCGTTGGTATCAAGCATTTCGGCTAGCCTCGGGCGATCCCGATGTTATTTTCAACCACATCCCGCTCGATCCGTTCCTGACCCGCTCGCCGCTGGTCGTTACCAAGACCAGCGTCAAACGCACGGCTAATGTCGGTGACCTCATTCCTTACACCATCACAGTCCGCAACGCGGAAGCCGCTCAGCGTGCGCCAGTCGATGTCATCGATATTCTGCCGCCGGGAATCAAGTATGTGATCGGAACTGCATCCGTGAACGGGGTTGCCGCAGAACCGCAGGTAAATGACCGTGAACTGCGCTGGTTGCGTCAAACCATCCCGGCCAATGGGACGGTGGTCTACAAGCTGACCGCAGTCGTGGGCGCGGGCGTCACTAATGGCGACCGCGTAAACACCGGCGTTGCGCGCAACGGACTTGATGCCGCCGAGATTTCGAACCGCGGCCAAGCCGTTGTCTCCATCGTGCCGAGCGCGGTATTCGACTGTTCAGAAGTGATCGGTAAAGTTTACGATGACCTCAACGGCAATGGTTATCAGGATCAGGGCGAACCTGGCTTCCCCGGCGCGCGTCTCGCAACCGTTAACGGCGAATTGATCACGACCGATCAGTTTGGTCGTTATCATATCGCCTGCGCTGCGGTCCCCGATGCCCAGATCGGTTCGAACTTTGTGCTGAAGCTCGATGTCAGAACAATCGCGAGTGGCTATTCGCCAACCACCGACAACCCGCAGTCGATCCGGCTTACACGCGGCAAGGTCAGCGAACTCAATTTCGGCGTCCAAAAGGCGGCAACAACGGCAATCGACCTCGACACAAATGCCTTTGTTACTGGCAGCGCCGCGCTGCGTCCTGAAATCGCCAAGAAGCTTGCCAGCCTTCGTCCCGAAGAAGCCGTGCGCATGGTCATCCAGCTCAATTACCGCGCGCAAACCGGCGAAGACTGGGCGCTTGCCGAACGTCGTGTAGCTGCTGTGAAGACAGCGCTTGCCGAACTGTTTGCCAAGGATTGGGACGCCGCCGACCCGACCATTGAAGCCAGTTTAACCCGTGCCTTCAGCATGCCTGGGCGGGAGTAAATAGAATGAAAAAGTCCAATATCAACCCGAGCCGCACGCCAGCATCGCGCCTTTCGCGCCGTGCGCGCTTCGTGTCCGGTGCTTCGTTCATTGCCGCGATCGGCATGTGCCCGGCTGTGAGCCACGCGGCCGAGGTTAACTTTGCCGAGATGGCAGACGCCATCAGATCTGCGCAATCTGGCCAGCTATCGACAATGCCTGTCGAGCAACGGGTAAGCAATATTGCGTCGACGGTCGGTGTATCTGCGGCATCAGCAGGACCGGCATCAAAAACTGTGCCCCTTGAAGGCGGCTTCCGGGTGACAACGTCGCCTGCAGCTCAAACCGGCGCTCAGGACCATAAAATCGAAGTCCGCGCCGACGGCCATGCAACCGAACCAGTAATGGTTGTCGGACTGATTGGCAGCGAGCGGGTGGTGGCCGACGGTAATCCGGTCGAATTCCAGACTTATACCAATTACCCGAGCTATGTTGTGCAAAGCGAAGTCCGGATTTTTGCAGGCGCAAGCGTCCCCGATTCCGCGCCATTGGCCGTCGTTCCAACGAATGCAAACGGTTTTGCGCAATGGCAACCCGGTGCGGATGCTCCACGCGACCTGTTCTACGTCTACCGCGTATATGACGCCAAAGGCCGCTTTGACGAAACCAAAGCTGAAGAACTCACACTTCTGCCAGAGTCAGTCAAAATCGACGACGCTGCGGTAACCCGCCCAACTTTCGGTCTGCTTGACGAAGCGCGTGTGCGCAACATCCAACTTAACCGGACGGCGACCATCACAGTAAGCGGTGTTGCCGATCCCGCAATAGACACTGTGCGTATTGGCGGACAGATCGTCCCGGTAAATCCCGACGGGCAATTTATCACCCAACAGCTTGTCGACCGAGCTATCGACAGCGTCAAAGTGGCGATAGAAAATGCGGGCAAAACGACATTCTCTACAACGCGCGACGTGGTGGTTCCACGCAGCGACTGGTTCTTTGTCGGGCAGGGCGATTTGACATTCCGTTCGATGGATGGCTCCGGCCCGGCGGTCGATGTCTCCGGCGATCAACTTGCTGATGGCAATTCGCTAACATCGCGCGCGGCGTTCTATGCCAAAGGCAAGTTCGGCGACGACTGGAGGCTGACCGCATCGCTCGACACCGGTGAAACTTTGTTGAAGGACATGTTCAGCAATCTGGACCGGAAAGACCCGCGTCAGTTGCTCCGCCGGTTGAATTCAAACGAATATTACACGACTTATGGCGACGACAGCGTCTTGGTTGAAGATGCACCGACGCAGGGGCAGTTTTACCTGAAGGTTCAGAAGGCTGATAGCAGCCTGATGGTCGGCAACTACGTCGTCAACATGAACCAGGCCGAGCTTGCGCCGCTGGATCGCGGGCTGTTCGGTGCAGCACTTGATCACAAGAGTGTCGCGACAACAAGCTTTGGTGAGCGCCAACGGCAGTTGACGGTTTTTGCCTCCGACCCCGGCACGATTCCGGGTCGCGACGAATTTCGCGGAACCGGCGGCTCGCTCTATTTCCTGAAGCGTCAGGATCTGACTATTGGTTCTGAACGCCTTCGCGTTGAAGTGCGTGACCGCGATACCGGAATTGTCCTCGAAACCCGTGAGCTTCGTCCGCAGGAAGATTACGACATCGATTATTTCCAAGGCCGCGTCACGTTGCTGCGGCCACTCGCCTCGACTTCGGCGACCGGCAGCACTGTTCGTGAAGGCAGTTCATCGGGCAACGTTCCGGTGCTGGTTGCACGTTATGAATATACGCCAACTGTCGCCAGCCTGGATGGCTACACCGTCGGCGGGCGCGGCTCGGCGTGGCTGGGCGACACCGTCCGGCTTGGCATCACGGCGCAAAAAGAAACAACCGATACGGCCGACCAGACGCTGATTGGCGCCGATGCCATGCTGCGGGTTGCAGCTGGTACCTATATCAAGGGTGAAATCGCCCAGACTGACGGGCCGGCGTTCGGGCAGGCCAATTCGGTCGATGGCGGACTGTCGTTCACTGACATCGCAGCAACCGGGTTTGCCGGGCGCAAGGCGCGTGCATGGAAAGTGGAGGCTGCGGCTGACCTTGCCGAACTGCGCGGCTTCACCGGTGACCGCGGCAAAGTGTCGGCTTATTTTGAGAGCTTCGATGCAGGCTTTGCCGCCACATCGCAGCTGACGCAAAGCGATACCACACGCTGGGGTGCAGCGGTGGCCTTGCCTATCGGCAGCACCACGCAAGCACTGGCGAAATATGAGGAACTGAAATCTGCGGCAGCAGGAACCCGCCGCGTTGCGAGTTTTGATTTGGCCCAAAAATTTGGCCGGGGCTTCGATGCCAAATTGGGCGTTCGTCATGACGATCAGGTCGCAGGTTTGTTGTATAACAGCACCCAATCGGGCGCGCGCACCGATGCCGCATTGCAACTGGGCTATGCGCCACAAGGCAAAAACTGGTCGGTCTATGGCTTCGGTCAGGCAACTTTGCAGGCCGACGCAGGCCGCAGCGGTAACAGCCGCGTCGGTGCAGGTGCAAAGCTCGAAATTAGCGATCGGACTTCGTTATCTGCCGAAGTTTCGGGCGGCGAAGGTGGACTTGGTGCGGATGCACAATTGAGCCGCCGTTACGGTCAGAGTTCGGAAGCCTATATCGGCTATTCGCTGCTTGCGGATCGTACCGACACCGGGCTCGAGCCTGTCAATCTTTTCACCCGCTCTAATCGCGGAACGTTGACCGTCGGTGCGCGTCACCGCTTCGGTTCGGCGCTCAGCATCTATGGTGAAAACCGTATCGGTCATGGTGGGACCGCGCCAAGTACGATGCGCAGCTTCGGTGCGAAATTCGACCCTAACGAGAAGTTTTCGTTCAGCGCTTCGTTCGAAAATGGCAAGATCGACGATGCAACCACCGGCGTGTTCCGCCGCACGGCAGGCACATTCGGGTTCGGTTACACGACCAAGAATGTCCAGTTCGGGTCGAACGTCGAAGCCCGCTTCGAACGCGGCGTCGGGCGCGATCAGACGGTTTATTTGTTGCGCAACACAGCGTCGGTTCAAATGAATCCCGACTGGCGCGCGCTTGGCCGCCTGAACCTTGCCATCGCCGACGACAATGGCAGTAGCCTGCGTGCCGCCGACTATGTCGAGGGCGTGGTTGGCTTCGCCTATCGTCCGGTATTGAATGACCGGCTGAATGTTCTGGCACGCGTCAACTATTTTCAGGATTTGGGCCCGGTAGGCCAGATTACGTCGGGCGGTGAAACCAACAGCCCGAAACAGCGCAGCATGATCGGTGTCATCGACATGAACTACGACCTGTCGGAAACACTGACCCTTGGCGGCAAATACGGCTACCGTCAGGGCAAGGTCTCGCTGGACCGCACCTCGGATCGGTTCGTATCGAGCAACACGCATCTGGGCGTTATCCGTCTCGATTGGCGCCCGGTCAAAAAATGGGATGCCGTGGTCGAGGGCCGTTATCTTAGCAACGACCTTGCAGGGGACGCCAAATGGGGCGGACTGGCCGCGATTTACCGTCACCTCGGCGAAAATGCCAAGATCGGCGTTGGCTACAGCATCTCGGATTTCTCCGACGACCTCACTGACCAAAGCTATTCGAGCAGGGGTTTCTTCATCAATCTACTCGGAAAATTCTAAAGACAAAGTCAGAACTGCTGGCTTCCTGTCGAAATCGTCCCAACCTTGATTGAATAGCAAACCAGCACGCGCCCTGAGATTGCATCACCAGCTTCCGAGCGCAACATCTTTTAACGATTTAACCGTTTGAGTTTTTCGCGTAGAAGGTGGAATTGCTGGACTTAGCGCGAAAGAAATCGGCAGCTTGCCATATTGGCTTGTTCGATCTCGATCTATATCTTCGTTGCACCACTGACCAATAATGACAAAATCCTAGCCAAGCGGCGGCGATGCGTTCTGTCCGTTAGAGATATCACTTTAAACCGTGGGCCTCGTTGATCAGGCCGAACTATTACTGGCAAGTGATCAGTTGCGCGATGTGGGGAACGACGTGGGGAGACGCATGCCAGCGAGATAAGTTGTATATCCATTTCATAATGTTAGAGAAAAAAGGAGCGGACTGTCTCTCCACCATATTTCCATGATGCCCGACAACGTCCGTTAAAGCGAAGCCGTGATAGGATTTTGCCCAAACAACCGTCAGAAAACCTCTGGCGGTTGTAGCGTCCCAAGCCAAGCGACAAGCACCAATATGCCTGCCATTGTTAGAGCTTCTAACCCGGTGCTATATCGTAATTTGCGGAGCGCTAGCGTCGGGTCAGAGGATAATGCATGATACGCCAAACTCGGCGTCAACCGCCAACGGTTGATGGCGGCCAGAC
>JANONL010000152.1:0-4529 GCA_031420815.1 Sphingomonadales bacterium
CCATAGAGGTTGGTGAAAATGCGGTCTTTGTCTTGCAGGCTCATGCAATTTCTCCACACACCGCGTCAGCACACCAAATTTTGTCATTCCCGACTTGATCGGGAATCCATGGCCTGCTCAGTCCTCCACGCGGCACGGTCAGACCATGGATTCCCGCTTTCGCGGGAATGACAAAGTTAGGGGTTTGGGTGAACGGCGACGTCATGCGAGGCCTCCAAGCAGGAACCAAGCACCGCCCGCAATGAGCAAGCCGATGACAGCAAGCTTGATAATACCAGTTAGCAGTTTCCACGCAACGAACGCAGCGACCAAGACACCGATGATGGGGAGCCATTCCATTACGCAGCTCCTCCGACCACAAACCCGTCATGCTGAACTTGTTTCAGCATCTTAATTTTCACCGTCGCAGAGTAAGACCCTGAAACAAGTTCAGGGTGACGGTGGGTGGTGAGGACAGGCTGGCTCACTTCCACTCCCCCCGATAGTCATGGTTGCTCTCGACCATTGCCTGCAGGCTGGTTGGCCCGCCATACGGCTCGACAGTATGCCGCCCTGGCAATTGCGTGCCGATCCTGGGCTGGCGACCATCGGCAAGGTCACCCAGAATGCCGGTCATGCTGTCGTAATCGAGATCTTCGTAATTATCGTCATTGATCTGCACCATCGGCGCGGAGGAGCAATTGCCCATGCACTCGACCTCGGTCAGCGTGAAAAGCCCGTCGGGCGTAGTCGCGCCTTTAACGAGGCCACGGTTCTTGCACGCCGCCATGATATCGTCGGACCCGCGCAACATGCACGGCGTGGTACCGCACACCTGCACATGGAAACGGCCGACAGGCGCGAGATTGTACATGGTGTAGAAAGTCGCAACCTCATAAGCGCGCATATAGGGCATGCCGAGATAGCCAGCGACATATTCAATCACCGGCACCGGCAACCAGCCTTGGGTGTGCGTTTCCTCACCCACCTGCCGCTGGGCAAGATCGAGCAGCGCCATCACCGCCGATTGCTGCCGCCCCGCGGGGTAGCGGCCGATATAGATGTCGGCTTTTTTCTTGGTGGCCGCGTCGAACGCAAACCCGCCCCATTTGGCGCGTGTTTCGGCTTCGTTGGGGATGTGTGCTGCGTCAGCCATTTAGCATTCCAACATCGATAGAGAATTATCGCGCTTGGCAGATTCAATGTGACCTTTACTTATTTCTAACCGATAGCCGTAACTAATCATTCCGCGGCCTGCGCAAGAGTATGTCCTAGCAACAGTTACACCCGCATCGCTTCCTTCGACAATCCAAGGCTCACTAGATGGGCCATTGGACAGCAGTGCTAGCTCCAATATAGATATATTAGGCGACAATGCTGCCAGCACGTTTAGGTCCTTTGAATCAACAGCCTTTAGGAACGATCCAATTAGCTTGGCGTCTGCGATATCGCCTTTAAAAACTATGGATTCTTTAACCTGCCGCTCCTGTAACCTTTGTGGTTGTTGGTCTTCACAACCCAATAACGCAAAAACCAAAGGCAAGAAAAACAGTCTCACCGGTCACACTCCCCGAACACAATGTCGAGCGCGCCCAAGATCGCGGTCGTATCCGCCAGCATATGCCCGCGCGACATGAAATCCATCGCCTGCAAATGCGAGAAAGCGGTCGGCCTGATCTTGCAGCGATAGGGCTTGTTGGTGCCGTCCGACACCAGATAGACGCCGAATTCGCCCTTGGGGCTTTCGGTCGCGACGTAGACGCTGCCGGCGGGCACCTTGAAGCCTTCGGTGTAAAGTTTGAAATGGTGGATCAGGGCTTCCATCGACTGCTTCATTTCGGCGCGCTTTGGCGGCACGATCTTGCGGTCGTCGCTGCACACCGGACCTTCGGGCATTTCGAGCAGGCACTGTTTCATGATGCGCGCAGATTGGCGGACTTCCTCGACGCGGACCATGAAGCGGTCGTAGCAATCGCCGCGCGTGCCGACGGGCACGTCGAAATCCATCTTGGCGTAAACATCATAAGGTTGCGATTTGCGCAGATCCCACGGAATACCCGCCGCGCGGATCATCGGGCCGGAAAAGCCCCATTTAATAGCGTCTTCTTTGCTGACAATCGCGATATCGACATTACGCTGCTTGAAAATGCGGTTGTCAGCAACCAACGAAATCGCGTCCTCGAACAGGCGCGGCAGCCGCGTATCGAGCCAGTCAGCGATGTCCGTCAACAGCTTCAGCGGCACATCCTGATGCACACCACCGGGGCGCAACCACGCATGATGCATACGCGCGCCTGACATCCGTTCGAAAAAGCCAAGGCAATCCTCGCGGACCTCGAACATCCACAAATTAGGCGTCATCGCGCCGACGTCCATCACGTGCGAACCGAGGTTCAGCATATGGTTGCAGATACGTGTCAGCTCGGCGAACAGCACGCGCAGATATTGCGCGCGGATCGGCACTTCGAGATCGAGCAACTTCTCGATGGCAAGCACATAGCTATGCTCCATACAAAGCGGCGAGCAGTAATCGAGCCGGTCGAAGTACGGCAGCGCCTGAAGATAGGTTTTATATTCGATCAACTTTTCGGTGCCACGGTGCAGCAGGCCGATATGCGGGTCGAGCCGTTCGACGATTTCACCGTCAAGCTCCATGACCAACCGCAAAACACCGTGTGCCGCCGGATGCTGCGGGCCGAAATTGATCGTGAAATTTTGGATGACGTCATCGCCCGTGGTCGGGGCGAGATCGGGTTGCATAGTCATCGAACGACCTCGCCGTAAAAAGCGCCGTCAAGACACAATCCGCCGTCATGCTGAACTTGTTTCAGCATCTTAATTTTTTCAACGTCAGCCGTGATAAAGTAAGACCCTGAAACAAGTTCAGGGTGACGGAAGGCAAAATGATGAATCATTCCCTCACCTCCACCTTTGGCTTGCGCACAGTCCGCTTTTTCGCCTCAACGTTCGCCGCCGCACCGGCACCAGTATCCGAAGGCTTTTCCGTCGTCTTCGGATCATTGACCTGAGGCGGCGTGCCACGCGGAGGCTGGCCGGATTTGATGACCTTTTCATCGCCCGGCAGCACATAATCTGCGCCTTCCCACGGGCTTAGGAAATCGAAACTGCGGAAATCCTGCGCTAGTTGCACCGGCTCATATTTCACGCGCTTTTCTTCTTCAGAATAGCGCAGTTCGACATAGCCGGTCAGCGGAAAGTCCTTGCGCTGCGGATGGCCAGTGAAGCCATAATCGGTCAATATCCGGCGCAGGTCTTCATTGCCCGAAAACAGCACGCCGTACATGTCAAACACTTCGCGCTCCAACCAGCCCGCGACTGGCCAGATTTCGGTAACCGAAGGCACCGGCGTATCTTCGTTCGCGGTCACATGGACACGAATGCGGTGGTTTTTGGTGAGGCTCAGAAGGCAATAGACAACTTCGAAACGCGGGTCGCGGTCGGGCCAGTCGACGCCCGCAATTTCCATCAACTGCTGATAATCGCACGTATCGCGCAACTGTACCATACAGCCGACCAATGCGTCGCGCTTGACGTGCACCGCAACTTCACCGTGCGCTTCCTCGACACCAAGCAAGTCCCTGCCCAACGCCTTCTTAATGGCGGCCACGGTGCCTTTGGGTTTGACAATAACAGGCGCAGAATGGGTCATACCAACACACCGTTAGTCCTGAGCTTGTCGAAGGACGAGTTGGCTGACCTGCACTTCGACAGGCTCAGTGCGAACGGTAGGGAGAAAATCAAGCTAATCACCGTTCAATCGTTCCCACGCGGCGAATTTTGCGCTGCAATTGCATGATGCCGTACAGCAAAGCCTCGGCAGTTGGCGGGCAACCCGGAACGTAAATATCCACCGGGACAATCCGGTCGCAACCGCGAACAACGCTGTAGCTATAGTGATAATAGCCGCCACCATTGGCGCAGCTGCCCATCGAAATTACATATTTCGGTTCGGACATCTGGTCGTAAACCTTGCGCAATGCTGGCGCCATTTTGTTGCACAGAGTGCCCGCAACAATCATTACGTCCGATTGGCGCGGCGAAGCGCGCGGTGCGGCACCAAAGCGCTCCATATCATAACGTGGCATATTAACGTGGATCATCTCGACCGCGCAGCACGCCAGACCAAAAGTCATCCACCACAAAGAACCGGTACGCGCCCAATTAAACAGGTCTTCGGTCGAGGTAACGAGGAAACCCTTATCATTGACCTCGCCTTGCATGTCCTTGAAAAAGTCCATGTTCGGCGCGGTGTCCGCAAGCGGTGGTTGTGTCGCGATTACTCCCATTCGAGTGCTCCAACCTTCCAGGCGTAAATGAAACCGATGACCAGCTCGAACAGGAACAGCATCATCGTGCCCCAGCCCACCCAACCGGTTTCGCCAAGGCTGACCGCCCAGGGGAACAGGAACGCTGCTTCGAGATCGAAGATGATGAACAGGATGGCGACGAGGTAGAAACGCACATCGAACTGGCTGCGCGAATCCTCAAAAGCAGGAAAGCCGCATTCATATTCGGTCAGCTTCGCCTCG
>JANONL010000153.1:0-10233 GCA_031420815.1 Sphingomonadales bacterium
CCGTTGATGCCTTCGATGGCACCGACCAGTCGCCAAGCACGCGCCATCTCGGTGTCTCCAAAACCGATGCTGGCATAGGTGATGGTCGAATAATAGACCGCTGCTTCAAGGTTTTGGACAGCGTCGATCAGGAGATAAACCGCTGCGTAAAGCCAGATTTCGATGCCGTGCAGCGTAAACAGCGCCAGCACGATAATCAGAATGACAACTGCCCGTTTCACCGAAAAATGATGATGCTCGGCGTTGTCGTTCGTTTCGATCCGTAGGCCACGCGCAAGCGCAGTGATCCCCGCCCCGTGGATCAGTACCGTTAAGACGACCATTGCGGTCGCAAGTATCAACTGGATCAGCATATCAGGCCCGGCGTGAAAAAGATGTGCTCGTCAATGATGAACTAATGCTGACTAAGATCGGCCCGCAAAACGATGAGTGTAGCGTCACCCGGCATAGCAAAACCTTTGAATCCCATCTCGCGCTCCATATTTATCGCTTCATGATGGTCGCGGGCCTCAATCGACTCGAGCGTCGTTATGCCCTTGGCTTTGGCAAAATGCGTAATGTGTTCGAGCAGCGTCCAACTGATACCTTTTTGCTTGAAGTCCTCGCGGATCGCCATCGCAACTTCGGCGCGCTTTCCGTCCTCATCGGCGGCAAGCATGGCCGATGCGATAATGGTTTTGCCGTCGGTATCGAACGCCAGTATGTTCTCGGTCCGGTCGTGATCGACATCGGTCATCATCGCCAAAAGATGATGGCCGACCGTGGATACCCCGCTCAAAAAACGAAACCGCAAATCGTCTTTTTCGACATGCGCAAAAAATTCGGCGAGCGCTGGTTCGTCGCTCGGCTGGGCCGGACGCACGTGAAAATCAATGCCGTTGCGCGTGGTCAGCAACGTTTCGGGTCGTTGGATATCTTGGACAGTCATCACTCGGCTCCTTGAATAATTCAGTGTAGCTAAATGGCGCAAGGCACGGACGTTCCGCCATCCGTAAACTCCCTTACCCGCCAGCGAACTTGGCAACCGCGTCGATTAATCTTTCGCTATGCAGTGGCTTTTCAAAAACGGCCGAGTAGCCCGCCGCCACAGCACGTTTGACCAAGCTAGAATCGAAATGGCCGGTAATCAGCAAAGCTGGCCCGGGCCATCCTTGTTTTCGAAGTTTGCCCAACAAGGATATCCCGTCGATATCCGGCATCAGATAGTCGGCGAGAAGGCAAAAATGATCGTCGGTCAACTTTGCGTCAAGCACGGCTTGTCCGCCTGCGAAGACATCAACATCATATCCGCGTCCCGCAAGCAACAGCCTGAGCGAACTGCGAACCGCTGCATCATCGTCGACTAGTGCCACCTTCATTTTTGCGCCTTAAAGCCATTGCTTGGCAACCGGCTTGGCAGGATCGCGCGACGAGCGCTTTACGTAATAGTCCCGACCTCCTCGCCGGAAAGTTCGCTCCAACCCGCCGCAAAGGCAATGCGCAGCGCTTCTGACAGGCTCCGCACGTCCAGCTTGGTCATTAGGTGGGCGCGGTGTATTTCCACCGTCCGTGGGCTGATACCCAGATTGTACGCGATAGTTTTGTTCGGCAGACCGTGGACCAACCCATGCAACACGTCGCGTTCACGCGGGGTCAGAGCTGCCAGCCGGATAACGGCCAACGCCATGCGTTCGGCACGGTGTCCGGAGCGGCCGATGCGGGCAAAGCCATCATCTAAAGCGGCTAGCAATTCTGCTTTCTCGAAGGGCTTTTCAAGGAAATCGACGGCGCCTGCTTTCATTGCGGCCACTGCAACTGTTACATCGCCATGTCCGGTCATCACAATTATCGGCAAAGCAATGCCATGCTCTTTCATCTCCGATTGCACGGCCAGTCCGTCGATTTCGGGCATCCGGACATCGAGAAGGACACAACCGGCGTCCAACCCGCGCGCCACTTTCAGAAAGTCGACGCCGGAAGCAAAAGTTTCAATAAGAAAACCTGATGTCTTGAGCATGAACCCGGCCGAGCGGCGGATGGCATCGTCATCGTCAACGAGATAAACTTGGCGGTCGGTCGTCATGTTTGCTCTCCCGCGTCAGCAGCGGCGAGCGTAAAGCGAAAAGCCGTGCCACCGCTGACGGGCTTATCGAGCCAGATCCTGCCATCATGCGCTTCTATGATTGTTTGGCAAATCGATAGCCCCAAGCCCATCCCGGCATCTTTCGTGCTAACAAACGGCTGAAACAGTTTGCTCTCGACATCGGCATCGAGACCCGATCCGGTATCGACGACGCTTACCTGAACCATTTGACCGGCAACCGGGATCGCCGAAATGGTCAGTCGTCGTTCGGGTGCTTCTATCAATGCTTCGACCGCGTTGCGGATTAAATTGACCAACACCTGCTGGATTTGCACCTTGTCGACCAACACCCCGCTGATGTTCTCATCAATCTCGATGCGGATATCAATGCCAAGTTCTGCCACGCCAATGAGCGCCAGCGCATTGGCTTCGTTGATTAGCCCGCGTAAATTTTCAACGCGCTTGTCGGTGTCGCCGCGCGCAATAAAATCGCGCAAGCGGCGAACAATCTGCCCAGCGCGGACTGCCTGAGTAGCGGCATCGCCGAGTGCTTCGCGTACAATAGTTATATTATCGGCATTAGGGTTTGCTAATAAGTCGCGCGCCGCCTCTACATAGTTTGCAACGGCCGTCAGCGGCTGGTTTAATTCGTGCGCGAGCGCCGATGCCATGGTGCCCATTGCGCTTACCCGCGAGGCATGCGCGAGTTCAGCCTGCATTTCCTCCAGCCGGACCTCGGTTGCCTGCCGCCTGGTAAGGTCGCGGATGAAGCCGGTGAACACGCGGCTATGGTCGGTCCGCGCCTCGCCGACCGAAAGCTCCATGGGGAAAGTCGATCCATCGCGCCGTTGACCGATGGTAATGCGTCCGATGCCGATGATGCGCTTTTGCCCGGTGGTCAGATAACGAAGCAGATAGCCCGCATGTTGCCGCCGGTCGGGTTCCGGCATAAGTATCTCGACATTCTGGCCGATGGCTTCGTTTTCACCGAACCCGAATAATTGCTCGGCCGCGGCACTGAAGGACACGATTACGCCCGCCTCATCGATAACGATCATCGCATCTGGTACAGTTGCGAGAATCGAATGGAGTAACGCCTCGCTGGTCGCGCGCGTGGACAATTCGGTCAATGGCTGACTCCGGTCGGAATGCAGCATTGGCACTCCAACCTAATAACAGCGCTTGGACCGCTCTTGTTCCCTTATTAGTGCGCCAGCAATAACGGAACGGAGCTATGCGTCAGCATATGCCGCGATACGCCGCCCAGCACCGCCTCACGGAAACGGGTGTGGCCATATGCCCCCATCACGACATAGGCCGCCGGGATCGACTGACAATCGATGCGGCTAACCCTTCATCATAGATCGACCAGTCATATTCGACGTTTTCTTTCACCAGACGCGCTTCAAGCCGTGTCCGGGTTTCGACGGCCCTCTCCGCAAGATTTTCAAACAGCACGTTGAGTTCCTACATACCGCCGAATGGATCGGTCGCCACATAATCCGAAACCGGGTTAACCTGCATGCAGGCCAAGCGTCCATGCTGTTAATGTGCGACTGCCAGTGCTGCAACCAGTCGGCTTTCAAGCCCATCATCATCGTTCGCGTACAGCACGATCAATTTCATCACTACCTTCTATCAATGTAGGCTTTTGTGAGCACAATATGACCTCGCGTACGTAAGGGGTAATGCGGATATCGCGCGGTAGGTTTGCGCTGGTAATAATCGCTCAATCATAAGCGCGAGGATGTTAAACCGTGTACAAGAACGTTGATGATGACGCACAGGCTGGGCAAAAGCACGTGGTGATCCTGTGCCATCCCGATCCGCAGAGCTTCAACGCCGAAGTCGCCCAAACCTATTGCGACGCAGTCCATGCACAATGTTACGAAGCGGTCATTCGCGACCTCTACGGCATGAACTTCAATCCTGTGCTAAAGTCAAAGGAGCGCCCGTCATCGCACAAATTTGTGCCGTTAAAGGATGTCGCGACGGAACTCGACGCGCTCAGGGACGCTGACGTGTTTGTATTTGTCTACCCAATCTGGTTCGGAACGCCGCCCGCCATGTTGAAAGGCTATGTCGAACGCGTAATGGGTGCGGGTTTTGGCCATCGACTTATGCGCGAACCAAGCCGAGGTTCGGTTGCCGCAGGCAAGCACCTGGTCAGCATCTCGACCTCGGGCAACAGCAGCCAGTGGCTTGAATCGCAAGGTGCAGTAGTATCACTGCATAACGTGTTCGACAACTATCTCGCAAATGCATTTTCGATGGCGTCGCACGCACATTTGCATCTGTCCAGTATAGTCGAGGATATGAGCGATCTTACTGTTCGGCGTGAACTCGACCAAGTGACTGAATTTGCCGAAGCAACGTGCGCAAGGCTGCTGCATTCTCAACCCGCACAATTGCTAACCGACCCGCAAATCGTCAATGTTTGATTGGCAGCAGTTCGCTCGCTTGCCGCGCGGTGGGGAAAATGAGCATGAATTAATGCTGGCAGACGAACTGTCGTTGGCCCCAATTACGTTAACAGAAGCTCATTTATCTTCGCACATTGGCTTGGCAAAAACAGCCGGAGCACGATCTTTATGCCATTTGTCCAAGTAGAAGTTCGAGCGGTACGGTCGCAAACGTCGTGAAACTGTCGGCTAATGCATAGGGCAACACTAACGTCCGCCCATGAACCATCGCCCCGCAGGTGTAAGCGATGTTGGGCACGTAGCCGTAGCGCTGGTCCGGACTGGGCCGGATCAGCGGATGTGTTGTGCGCGCCAATAGTTTAGACGGATCTCTACGGTCGAGTAGGCAAGCGCCAATGCAGTAGTTTCGTACTGGACCAACTCCGTGGGTGATTACGAGCCAGCCTTCGTCGATTTCCAGCGGCGATCCGCAATTGCCGATCTGGACATATTCCCATGGCCATTGCGGCGACACTATGGTGGTACCGCCTTGCCAGTCATACAAGTCGGTCGACGTGAGTAACGAGATGTTTTCATGGTCCTGACGACCGAGCATCGCATAGCGCCCATCGATGCGCCTCGGGAACAGTGCCATGCCTTTGCCCGTTGCGGCGTCACCGCGCAGCGCGGTCAGTTCGAACGTTTTGAAATCGGTCGTGCGCAATATCTCTTGCCGGATCGCTTGGCCGCTAAATGCCGTATAGGTCCCGTAATAGGTGATATTGCCATCGTCGTCGGTGAAGCAGACAAGCCGCATATCCTCAATCCCGTGACGTTGGCGCGCGGTGACCGGAAAGATCACGGTTTGCGAAAGATCATGATCGTTGTCGCAAGACAAGCGCACGCCCGGATCGTCGGGCGCGCCGCCTGGGATCATTTCGATTCGCGGCGTTATCGTCTGCAAACCAGGTGTATCTAAAAAAATCGAACCGTCGGGATGGCATATCCCTGTCCGGAACGTAACCGACGACACATGTCCCTCGCCAACGCCGCGCAGCGATAACACAAAACGCACATCGCCCGGCATCATCTCCGATTGATCGGGGTGAGGCACAATGCTGGGATTAAGCAATGCCGCCCCCTCGAACGCATATTCTTCGCTAAAATAAGCGCCAATAAGCAGCGACTGCGCGCGGGTAATCGCGCAGTGGTCGATCAGCAGGCCGTTTACATCATGATAACGACGCGAAAAGACCTCCCCCAGGTCGCGATGCCGTTCGGATAGCGCGGCTGTAACGCGGTCAAGCTCGATGCCGAGTTCAGTTGTGTCCAGAGCTAGCACGCGGTCGGCGATCCGTTGCGCCCGCGGCCGATCTCGGGGCGCTGGATCGTCAGCGGGTACAAACGGCCGGACGACCACACGCGCCGGGTCGGGTCGCAAAATAATCGGCAGATGGGTGATGATATCGTCTGCGGTTATCGCGGAGCGTGTAAACAATGGATCGGCCGAACTGCCGAACCGCGATAGCGTATCGGGCATTTTCACAAAGATTTCATTGGCAAGCGCGCCGCCCTCATTATCCCATCGAGCAAGCGCCTGCCTCTGCGCTGGCCCGACGATGACATCAGGCATTAAGCCGGATTTCGGTCGCGTGCTCGGGATAAGGAGCTGCGAGGGTCCGATCCACCGTCTTGCCGCCGAGCTTCGAAGAATAGCCGTGATTGATGTCGCGGTGATGCGCCTCGTCGGCGCGCACGATCAGGACGACATCGCGAAGCGTCGCATCGGGAGCCATCTTCCAGTAATGAATCGCGATCGCCGGTGCGGGCACGTTGGGAGAGCGACCCTCGTCAATCTCCTTCAGATAAAGCGTGTAGCTGATCACCGCCTCTTCCTCGAAGTAGCCTACAACGCGGTGCGCAGTTTTCGACGAGACCAGATACAAAATCGAATAGAGAACGAGAAAAACCCACTGCGCCGCCAGAATGACCAGTCGCTCGAACAATGTCGGCTTGGCAATCTCGATGAAGGTCATCAGGTGCATCCGCTCGTTTTCCGCTTCCTCCATTAAGGTGCGGATCCAGCCTTCATCGTCTTTCATTCGTCTAAGGCAAGTCAAATGCGTGAACATTCCACCGACCATCCCGGGAACTGCGGCTACGGTTTCGAGAACGATGGCGCGGTGGCCGTAACGCTTGGCGAAGAACGTATCGGCAGCAAAGCGCAGCAGCTTGGTAAAACCAAGCGCGAACCGGTCTGAAAATCCTTGGGGAATGTGATGAATGCCGGGTTTGGCATCATGCTCTTCAGCAAGTCCGCGTTCATCGGGTGCGAGAATATTATTGACCATTACCAATTTCCTTGTTTTTCCGGCACTCCATGCACTGGATAAATATTATCGTCCCGTGCCCCAAACCATCCGACGATAGCGAAAGACGCCCGTCCCGAATTTATAACGTTGCCCGGCGGATCGACGAATCCAAGTTTTAACGCGCATTGCGCTTGCATGGCAGACTCGGAAACTACGTAGTACGGCTAGGACAATGATGGGCGGAAAACAGCACTTAAAACTGAGCGACCGCGCAGTGACAGACACTAAACCAATCACCTTCTTTATTATGTCCGCACACGCATGTTGACCATCATGTCGCTGTCCTCGTGTTCCAAATTGTGGCAGTGGAACACGTAAGTCTGGTTACCATCGAATTGGTGTGAGAAATCCACCGCAAGGCGCACGGTTTCGCCGGGCCAGACCAGCACGGTATCCTTCCAGCCAAGGTCGCTAACGATGCGGCCGCTGCCATGCACGCCGAGTGTCCGGATCTGCTTTGGGCTGTTCTGGCGGGACAGAACCTGGAACTGAAAACCGTGCATGTGCATGGGATGCGGCATGCTTTGCTTTGCGTTGTGCAGGCTCCAGACTTCCACGCTGTTCCGCTTTGCGTCGATCGGAAAGGAATCCATGCGGAATGTCTCGTCGTTAATGAGCCAGCGCATATGCCCCATCTCGACGCGAACCGTGCGCTGTGAAGCTCCCTTGATGTTGATCGGCAGGACTTGCGACAGCTGTGCCGGCAGCGGGCGCGGTGCTTGTGCGGGCTTCGTCACCATCAGCTTCAAAAGATTGAACTCAAGCCCGTCGTCGAGCCGTGTGCTGCCATGGCTGCGATCCATCGAATTATCGCCGGACATGCTATTTGACGACCCCATCATCGCCATCATACCATCGTTTTCCATCGGATCGAATCCGAGGCTCTTCAGAAATACCGTGTCGCCTTGAAGCAACAGGCTCGCGTCGAACAGCACATCAAGCCGCTCGCCGGGAGCAAGAAACGCCTCTTTGACCTGATACGGCCGATCGAGCAGACCGCCGTCGGTGCCGACCACCTGATATGCCAACTGTTCATTGCCACGCATAAAGGCGAGCTTGTAAATACGCGCGTTGGAACCGTTCAGACAACGGAACCGGTAGATGCGCGGGCTGATGTCGAGATAGGCATTGGGCGTCAGGTTGACAAGCACGATGTCGCCCAGATAGCCCATCATCTTCTCGCCCGAATCCGGCTGGTAGACCAGTCCACCGGCGGCGTTGAAGCGCTTGTCTTGGATCACCAGCGGAATGTCGGTTTCACCAAATTTGAGGTCGAGAGCGCTGGCGAGCTGCAGATCGTCCTCGTCCTCGACTATGAAGAAGCTGGCAAGGCCGCCATATGCCTGCTTTGCCGTCAAATGATGGGCATGCGTGTGATACCAATACGTACCGCCGCGGTTGTTCACGGTGAACGCATAGGGGTAATTCGCGCCGGGAGCGATGCTGTCGATTGGGTGTCCGTCCATATTCGCCGGGACGTGCAGGCCATGCCAATGAATAATCGTGGGCTCGTCTAACGCGTTTTCGAGCGTGGCGGCGAAATTTTCGCCCCGCTTGATTTTAAATATCGGGTTTTGATAGGATTTGCCGCCATAGCTCGTCTCATAGAGCAAAAATGGAGAGGGCTTCCCGCCCAAGATTGGGAACGTTGCTGCACGCGCTTTGAGCGTAAGCGGCGTATCGGTCACATTCAGAACGCCGAATGGTCCCTCTGCGCCAGGAATAAATAGCGGATTTGTAAAATTCTCACCCCGAACCGGATCGTGCGTGTAAGGTGAAAACCCCGCTTCTTTTGTGCTGTTGTCCCGGCAGCCTAATAGCGGAAAACCAGCTCCGATCGCGAGCGTTGATGCTCCACATTGCAAGAATTTACGGCGGTTCATCTGGCTTTTTCCATTCACAAATACCGCTGGCAGGCTGCGTACGCCTCATCATACCAATGGCTGACACCTTCATATCACGTCATGTGATGTGGATGAGAGACTGGGAAACTTCTTAGGGGTGGAATGACCTGGCGCCTCTACGTAGTTTCCGAAGGTTACTATCAGCGAACCAACCCCTACAAAGTTTGTATGATCAAAGTCGGAAAAATTCGTGTTGCCGTGAACGGCTACGGTGTCATCGGTAAACGCGTGGCCGCCGCTGTTCGGTTGCAGGACGATATGGAACTTGTCGGCGTGGCCGATGTCGAAACGGATTGGCGGCTTCGGATTGCCACCCATTTGGGCATCCGCTTGTTCGGCGCGACTTCAGAGCATGTTGAATTGATGCATAATGCCGGACTTCCGGTAGAGGGAGATTTGACTGCGCTAATCGAGGCGGTTGACGTCGTTGTCGATTGCACACCCAAAGGCGTTGGTGCCGCCAACGCGGATATTTACCGCAACGCGGGAAAAGCATTCATCGTCCAAGGTGGCGAAAAGCACAATGTGACGGGCCACTCATTTGTTGCTGAATCGAGTTACGCAACAGCGCTAAAACGGGGCTCGACCCGCGTGGTCTCGTGCAATACCACGTCGATTGTCCGAACACTATCTGCGCTGAAAAATGCCGGTCTGCTCGTCAAGGCGCGCGGAACCCTGTTACGCCGCGCAACCGATCCGTGGGAAAGTGACCACAGCGGGATCATGAATACATTGGTGCCAGAACCAGAAATTCCCAGCCATCAAGGTCCGGACGCGAAGAGCGTCGATCCGGAACTGGATTTGGTGACGATGGCAGTGAAAGTCCCGGAAACTATTGGCCATCTCCATTATTGGTCGGTGCAGATGACGCGCGCCGCGAGCAAGGATGAGGTCATCGAAGCTTTTACAGCGTCGTCGCGGATTGCCCTCATCCGCACCGCCGAGGGGCTTGGTGCACTGAATTCCGTTAAGGAGATGATGTTCGATCTCGGCAGGCCGCGTGGTGATCTATACGAGGTAGCGCTTTGGAGCGATATGCTACGCGTCGAGGGCGACGAGCTTTTCTGCGCCTATATGGTCGATAATCAGGCGATTGTGATCCCCGAAACGATTGATGCCATCCGCGCGCTGTTTGGATCAGTCGAGGACGCCAGTCAGTCTATTGCGATAACGAATGCGAGTCTTGGTATCGGCGACGTCAGCAAGGTATTTGCTAGAAGCTGACGCGCCTTTGAAGCAAATTCGATCGCTTGAATTTTAGCTGCCTGTCATTCGTCTGGGCTACTGCCTGCACTTGGCAAATTTGACTTCATCAACTGTCACATAGGTAATTTCCCGAACTATCTGGTCGAGAATTTATCAATGATATTGCCGAACGGAACAGGAGTATCCCGATGCCAACCTATCTCTATTTTTTGCTCTGGGGCGTGTTCTTCCTGGTCATGATGCGGTTCGGATGTGGTGCCCATATCATGGGCCACGGACATGGACAC
>JANONL010000154.1:0-4713 GCA_031420815.1 Sphingomonadales bacterium
GGCGCGCATCAACGCCGCACGCGCCAGCAAAGCCGATAGCGACGGCTGGCGCCAGGAATTCATCCGCCCAGTCGCGGGACGGATATCCGGACTGTTCGGGGCGCAGCGCATTTATCGCGGCACACCGGGAAGCTACCATAGCGGCATGGACATCGCTGCAACCAGCGGAACGCCCTTTGTTGCGCCTGCCGATGGCGTTGTTGTGCTAGCAGCGGCGGAAGAGTTTACCCTGGAGGGTCATTTGCTGATGATCGACCACGGCATGGGTCTGAACAGCGCGTTTCTGCATTGCTCCGAACTGCTGGTGAAGCAAGGCGACCGCGTAAAGCAGGGCCAGATCATTGGCAAAATCGGCATGACCGGTCGTGCTAGCGGCCCGCATCTCCACTGGGGGATGAAGTGGAATAATGCACGGATCGACCCGAAGTTGCTAATCCCGGCGGGATGAACCTACCTCAGTTCACCCGCTTCATGCGCATCCCGCGCTGGCCGGCGATATTGGCAAAAAAGCTTCCCATTGCGGCTTCGCGAATTTTGATTTCCATACCCGCCGCTGGCTCTTTGTTCAAAATCTTGTCGTCGATCTGTACCCAACGCGCGCCGTCTTCGAGGATCACTGCCCATTTACCGGAACCGCCTTGATAGGCTGACGTTATTTTGGTCACGATCTCAGATTCGCCTTCGCCGCCGTCATTGCCAAACAGGCGCAGTTTGGGGAGTGAAAATCCGAACAGGCCGCGCCGGGCTTCCTGCATCGACTGCTTGTCGGCCAGCACAAGTTCGTCCTTCTTTTCTGCTTCATCGATCGCCGCGACCTTGGCGTCATAACAGGCCAGCCGTTCTTCGGCGTTGGTTATGGCTCGGCAATTGACCAAGGCCTCAAACACCGGTGGCCGCGCATCTTTCAGTTTATCGTCCTTGTCTGCCGCAGCAGATGCGGCGGTCAGGCCTGCTGCCAATATCAATACGGGGAAAATTAAGCGCATAATCTCGTTCCTTCCGACTTCGGTAAAGGCCTAACAGGGGAATGCTGGTTCGGGCAAGTGAAGCTTGCCGCAACATCCCTTAAAGCTAGCTCATAGCCTTCAATAACCGGGCAACGGGAATCGACCCGAACCCTATTGCGCTGTCCGAGATACCAAACGGAATATACAAGTCGTCGTTCAAAAGGGTGGCGCCACAGGTGTATACGACGTTGGGCACATAACCTTCGCGGTCGCCTTCTGCGGCGGTCAATATCGGGCTGCTCGTGCGACCGAGCAGCTTTGTCGGATCGTCCCGGTCGAGCAGTATCGCCCCCAGCGCATATTTACGAACCGGACCGACGCCGTGGGTCAGGACAATCCAGCCCTCATCACACAAAATCGGGCTGCCGCAATTGCCGATCTGTACCAGTTCCCAAGGATAACGCGGCTCCAAAACCAGCGTGCCTTCATCATCCCAAACCCCGACGTCGTCCGACTGCATCACATATAGATTTTTCCCGTCTTGCCGCCCGAGCATGGTGTACTTGCCACCACACCGGCGGGGGAACAGCGCCATGCCTTTATTTCGCGCAGCTTTGCCAGCCAACAGCTTCAGTTCAAATGACCGAAAATCTTTCGTGACCAGCATTTCGGACCGGATTTCCGTGCCACTGAAAGCGGTGTAGGTTCCGTAATAAACATCCTCATCGCTATCGTCATCGCAAAACCGGACTAGTCGCAAGTCCTCGATGCCGTTACGCTGCGCCTCGGTGACTGGAAACAGCACGCTGTTGTTGAGCGTGCTCTCTTTATGCCGGTTCACCAATACCGAGCCATTGGCAGGGTGGAGCGGAGTTTGTGGCTGCATCGCCATTGCAACTTCGTTTTGTGGCCAAAGCGTAAAGCCCTTACGCTTTGAAATGATGCCCTCGCGAAATGCCACCGACGATATATGGCCTTCGCCCACTGCGCGCATCGACATGATGAAGCGCTTTTCATATTTGCGCAGGCCTGTCTGATCGGGATGCGCAACGATGCTGGGGTTCATGAGCGCTGCGGCCGCATAACTGTATTCATGACAGAAATAAGAGCCGATAAGATACTTGCGCGAGGTTGAAAGGCTGGCAAGATCGATTTGTACGACCTCTGCCAGTTCATTGCATCGCTGCAGGAAAATTTCCTCAGTCTGCCAGTGCCGCTGGTCGAAATCGACCATGACCTTGGCCAGTTCTATTTCGACGTCGGCTTCCGCCAAAGCAAGAACATCGTCAACCAGCTTCTGGGCGCGCGACGGTTCCGCCGCACTGCCCTGCCAGCTCAGATGAAAAGCCCGTAGCACGACTTGGCGAGGGTCGGCGGTCAATTTCAGATCGTGGATATCCAACAGGCTTTGCGGTTCCAAGGAGTTTTTGATCATTTAGAATTGAGCCTCGTCCTGTCTGTTCGGCAAGCTGCATAAAGGCCTGATAGGCAAGTTGAAAGGCCAGTATCGATTCTGCACCACAATTTCGGTTTGCGCCGTGCGCATTGATGCCATCGCGACACGTTCCGGTCGATATATCCACGAGCGAAATGTTGCGGTCATTTTTCCCGTGAAACCACGCCATTGCCATCCGCACATGCTGAACCCATTCGTCGCCCGGCACGACTTCGTGCGCCGCTATATTGGCGTCGATCGCCGACCATGCTTCCAAAGGTTGTTGGTCGAAAGGTAGACAGTCAAACTCGCGACCAAAACTGTCAGAGCCTACCGCCCGGAAAGTCCGTTTTTCGCTTGTTTGCTGGTCGTTGATCCAGCGTAAGGCATCGATCCCGGTTTCGGTCCAGTCCGAACGGTGAAGCAATTGTCCCGCCCGTATAAGCGCCTCGGGCAAACGGGGATTGTCATAGCCAAGCACTGTTTCAAACCACGTCCAATCGGGTCGTGATGCGGCCTTCAATAACTGGAATAACATCTTGCCGGTATCGTCCAACACCGATTTCGCCGCTTTGCTGTCCGGCTGAACGGTGAGCACATGCGCTGCGCCAATAGCCGCGAATGCTTTCGCTCTGGGTGATGTAAACTCCAGCGCCATTAAAGCGGCACGGTCGAACCAGCCGGTTGCCCACCATCTGATATCTGCGCTCTCACTAAAGCGCGCACTGTGGCCAAGGCTCCAGATGGTTCGACCGTTCGAGTCCTCTGATCCCTCGTTTTCCAACCAACTCCGGTCAAAATGCATAAAGTTACGGAACCTGCCGGTTTCAGCGTTAAAACCGCTTTGGATAAAAGAGCAAAAAGTCGATGTCAGTCGATAGTGCGACGGCTCGTTGCGCGACGGCAAAAGATTCATCAAAATAAGCGCACGCGCATTGTCATCGATACAATAGCCGTGCGCCCTGTCGGGTACGATACCCTGGCTGTGCTGCAACATGCCGGTGCCATCGACCATAGCTTTAAAGCCGGTCAGCCCTGGTATCGCGCGCAGCCGACTTGCGGCACTTATCGCAGGCTCTGCTATCATCGTTTGGGCGATCATGTCATCGACTCGCCCGACGAACTGTGGCCAGATGGTGACCCTGCCCCGTGTATATGCCCTTTGCTGCAATTCTTCCAGATCGTCCGGCGAGGATGCGAGCTGCAAGATCGCATCGGCCAATGTGTCGCTGTCTCCGGCGTCGAACAATCTGCCATCACCGTCGCCCAGAAGTTCCAATGCATGAATATACCGCGTCGATATCACCGCTTTGCCCAACGCAACCGCATAACTTAGCGTGCCCGAAGTGCTCTGCTGTAGATTGTGATAAGGTGTCAGATAAATCTGACAGCGGTCAAGCTCGCTCAGCAGATCATCGATCTCCAAAAACTTGTCGACCCATTGAACGTGCTGTTCCAGACCAAGGTCACCGACCATCGTCTTTAGACGGTTACGGTACTGCTCGCCTTCTTTTGCGACAAGATTCGGATGCGTCGCACCGATGATGCGGTAGCGAAAGTCCGGATATTGTTGCTTTACCTTAGCAAGAGCGAGAAGGGCAGTTTCCAAGCCCTTGCCAGGCCCCAAAAGGCCGAATGTCGATAAAGTCAGCGGCTGCGGATCCCGACGGTCCCTCAACAGCAACGGCCGATCCGGCGCACCGTGTTCGATCATGTCGATCAGTTTTGCATCTGCGCCGTAATGGCTGACCAACAGGTCAAGGCCATGATGCGACATCACCATTATCCGCGAAGCTATCGCTATCAACCGCTCCATTATCATCCGTTGCGATGGTGACGGTTCACGCAGAATGGTGTGGAAAGTCACGATCACCGGTGCCGCAATCCGCTCCGCAAGATCGATCACATATACGCCGTCTTCGCCGCCGAAGATGCCGAATTCATGCTGGATCCACACCGCATCATATTGGCCTTCGTTGATCAGGCATGCGGCTGACCGGTACGAATACCGGTCTTGCTCGGTTATGTTGTTGGCGAATGCGGATGGTTCGCCTTCGCGGAGCACGCAAACATGATCCAGTGCATAGACGCTATCATGCTCTGCCGCCTGGGTGAGAATGTCCGAGGTGAACGTTGCCAGGCCACAGGGGCGGTTAGGGCACGGTCCGACAACCGCGACACGGCCTTTGGCAATCAGATAATGGTCATCGCCACCACGTAGCGGGACAATATTATCGTCGGTCGCGGTGGTAAAATCGGTGGTAAATGTGTTCATCGAAAAGCACTCCGCACAAAGGCAGTTTTCTCTCCGCAAGATTTTTTCGAAGACGC
>JANONL010000155.1:0-2096 GCA_031420815.1 Sphingomonadales bacterium
TCCATGGTCTGAATTGTCGGTTTAAGCGTCAGGGTCAGACCATGGATCCCCGCATTCGCGGGAATGACAACGGTTGAGTTTAACTAAACGTACCGCCATCGAGCACAGCGGCACTCAGATCAGCCGCCGGGCCTTGCGGTCCCGGTGGCCCCGTGATCCCCGGCGGACCAATCAGCGTCGGCACCGGCACCGGCGGCTTGGCCGCAGCCATCACCGCGATTGCACCCTCGGCCCCGCGCCAGCGCAGGACGACCACCGGCTCTGGACGCCGCCACTGGAGCAGCATCATGCCGATACGCTTTCGGCGATGCGGACGGCGATACTGTCGGTAATCACCACCCCGCCGGCGACGGTCAGCTTGGCATCGGCAAGGTAATTCCCCGCCGACAGCGCAGCGCACGTCGCATCATCGATGGTCAGCATCCAGCCGGCAGGCACCTCGCCCGCCGCCGCTCGTGCGGTAATATCGAAGACGGCGGCCACCGGTGCGGCGGCGCTTACGCCTGTTCGCCCGGGGGCCACCATTTTCATGCGCGCGCTAATCTGGCTGACGGTCAGCGGGTCGCCGCCAATCGCATCAAGCGCGAGCGAAACCGTTTCACCGCGCTGGAAAATATATGGGGTCATGTTGGTTTCCGTTGGCAAAATGAAGGGTCGAAAAGTACTTTGTCATCCCCGACTTGATCGGGGATCCATGGCCCAAGCCGTAGGTTTAAACGTCAGGCTCGGACCATGGATTCCCGCTTTCGCGGGAATGACAAAGTGTTTTGGCTAATATTACGACGCCGCAAACTTCATCAGCTTGATTGCCTCCGAATTGCTCACCGCACCGCCCAGCCTTTTGGTCGCGTAGAAATGCACATACGGCTTGTTGGAGAACGGATCGCGCAGGATGTTGGTCTCCGCCCGCTCGGCAATTAGATAGCCCGCCTTGAAGTTACCAAACGCAATGCTCAGGCTGTTGGCGGCAATGTCGGGCATATCCTCGGCTTCGACCACCGGATAGCCGAGCAGCGTATCGGGCTGCCCCGCCGCCAGCCCCGGTTGCCAGATGAACGCACCGTCCGTCGTCTTGAACTTACGAATGGTGCTCAGCGTATTGCTGTTCATCACCCAGCTCGCACCCTGCCGGTAAGGCGCACGCAGACTGTGCAACAGGTCGAGCAGCTTGTTTTCCGGGCTCGATGCAATGAACGCCCCCGCTGCTCCCGACGCAATATATTGCAATGTCCCGAACGGCCGCCCGACGTCGTTCAGCGTTGCGGTCGGCGCGGTCAGAAACCCCTTTGGCTTGTTGATGCCGTTGCCGTTCACAAACGCGCTGCCCTCCGCCTTGGCAAATTCGGTGGCGATTTCGCCTGCCAGCCAGCCCTCGACATCGAACGCCGCATCGTCGAGCATCATCTGCGTCGCCGCCGGATTGGCGTAGAGATCGCCAAAGCTCGGCACGATTTCGTTGAAATTGGGCGTAGCCGTCTCGGGCCGCGCCGCGGTTTCCGCCGCCCAGCCCGAAGCCACGCCGTTTTGCGTCACCAGCTTGCGGTAGCCCGAAGACCCGACGCGCACGACATTGGCGATAGCGCGGATCGGCGAAATGCTTTTCAGCGTCGCGTCGATTGTCGCATCGATTTCATGCGGAATGGCATAGCCACCGTCCGCCGCGACAGCACCTGCAAAGCTTTTCAACTCGACCTCCGACCCACGCCGCAGATAGCCGTTCACAAACGCCGCCCGCGCCGGATCGGCGATCCTCGTGGCGCCCGAAAGTACAGGCCGGGTAACCGCCACCTCTGCCATAGCGCCCTCGAACACCGCCTCGAACGCGTCGGCTTTTACTTCATAATCCATGTTCATTCTCCAAAATTATCCTCTCCAGTGGGAGAGGATACGAAGCCTTAGCCGACAGGCTTAGGCGAAGTTGGTGAGGGGCTCTGCACTATCGACGGGGCAAAGCCCCTCACCTGCTGCGACTAGCGAACAAGTTCGCAAGTCTCGCTGCCCTCTCCCAAAGGAGAGGGGTCGTTTCCCTCCACCGCCAGCACCCGCGCCAGCGGTTGCATCGGGTGGGTGACGACGCTGACCTCGATTAAATCAAG
>JANONL010000156.1:0-2014 GCA_031420815.1 Sphingomonadales bacterium
ATATTCTCATCGGTCAGGAAAAGTTCGGATTTGCCCATGCGAACTGCTTCGACAGCTTCCTCACGGATCCGCGCAATCGCCGCGCGCAGGCCTTCTTGACCTTCGGAAATGTCGTAGGTGCAGTCGATTTCGGCGGCGAGCTTGCCGAACGCCGACTTCAGCCGCAACCACTCCGCTGCAATCAGTACCGGACTGTCGAGCACCAGAACGTCGGCATTCTGGCTTTTTTCCTCAAGGATGTTGGCCAGATTGGAAAAACGCGTTTTCAGGCTCATTACATGGCGTTCGCGTAGAGAATCGATCGGCGGGTTAGTCACCTGGCTGAAATTCTGGCGGAAAAACTGGCTTATCAGGCGCGGCTTGTCGCTGATGACGGCAAGCGGTGTATCGTCGCCCATCGAACCGATGGCTTCCTTGCCGTCTTCTGCCATGGGTGCCAGAATCATCTCGACATCTTCCAGCGTCATACCTGCGGCGATCTGGCGTTTGGTCAGTTCCGCGCGGGTCCATTCCGGCAAAGCTTCGTGCGTAGCGGCGGGCAAGTCGGCCATCGTCTGGAAACCTTTGACCAGCGAACCATAATCCTGCTCGGCGGCGATCCGGTCTTTCAGCTCGCCATCGCGGTAGAGCTTGCCTTCGTCGAGATTGACCGCGATCATTTCGCCGGGGCCAAGGCGGCCTTTCTCGATAATCGTGGACTCGGGAACGACAACCATGCCGGTTTCGGAACCGATGATCAGCAGATTGTCGTTGGTCAGATAATAGCGTTGCGGGCGAAGGGCATTGCGGTCGACGCCGGACACCGCCCAATGGCCATCGGTCATCGCCAGCGCCGCCGGGCCGTCCCACGGCTCCATTACGCTCGCCATATATTCGTACATCGCGCGGTGCTTCGCAGACAGTTTATCGTTTGACTGCCAAGCCTCGGGAATCAGCATCAGCTTTGCCGTCGGCGCTTCCTTGCCCGAACGAACCAGGGTTTCGAACACCGCATCAAGCGCTGCGGTGTCCGACGAACCGGCAGGAATCACCGGCTTGATGTCGTCCGAATGCGCGCCAAAGGCGATGCTCGCCATCTTGATTTCGTGGCTTTTCATCCAGTTCTGGTTGCCGCGAATGGTGTTGATCTCGCCGTTGTGGGCGAGGCTGCGGAACGGCTGGGCCAGCCACCACTGCGGGAAGGTGTTGGTCGAATAACGCTGGTGGAAAATCGCCACCCGGCTTTCGAAGCGCTTGTCCTGCAGGTCAGGGTAGAACACCGACAGGCTCTCGGCCAGAAACAGGCCTTTGTAGACAATCGACTGGCAAGACAGGCTGCAAATATAGAAATCGCGGATTTGTGCGGCGATGATCTTCTTCTCGATACGGCGGCGTACAAGGTAGAGGTTTTTCTCGAACTCGGTGGCGCTGACCTCGTCGGGAAGTGGCCCCGCGATCATGATCTGCTCGATCTCGGGCCGCGTTGCCTGACCCTTGTCGCCGATCACCGAGACATCAACCGGCACTTGCCGCCAGCCGTAGATCGTGTAACCCGCCTCGATAATCTCCGCCTCGACCAAAGTGCGGCAATTTTCCTGAGCGCCCAGATCGGTACGCGGCAGGAACACCATGCCAACCGCCAGCCGGTTCGGCATCGGCCGGTGACCGCTATCGGCGATCTTGTCGTCAAAGAACCGCACCGGCAAGTCGATATGAATACCAGCTCCATCGCCCGTTTTACCATCAGCATCAACCGCGCCGCGGTGCCAAACGGCCTTCAAAGCCTCGATCCCTGCTGCCACAACACGACGTGAAGCCTTGCCATCGGTTGCAGCGATCAGCCCGACCCCGCAGGCATCGCCCTCAAATTCCGGGCGGTACATGCCCTCGCGGGCGAGGCGCTCATGTTCTGGGGTCGGGAAGTGGGTCATGCGGCTACCTTTTCGCTCTTTCCGCGAGCAGACAAATATTTGTGAATATGCTCGGTCACGTCGCGGCCGTCCTTGATCGCCCACACGACGAGACTAGCCCCGCG
>JANONL010000157.1:0-1885 GCA_031420815.1 Sphingomonadales bacterium
GAGCACAGTCGCTCATTTGGGATGAGGCGGAGAACCGCCTCCACGCGCAGAAGTCGATTCTGCTCTGGTGCTTCGGCCAACTGTAATGGCGTCGCAGCCCGAAACTTTTGGCGATCAGCCATTGCGCTTTTCATTGCCCGACCGGCACGCGCGGGGACGGCTGGTGCGGCTTGATGCCGTTTTGAACGAGATATTGGCGGCGCATGCCTATCCGCCGTTGATCGAAAAAACTCTGGCCGAGGCGCTGATCCTAACTGCGCTGCTTGGGGCTTCGCTGAAGCAGGCCGACGGGCAATTGACGTTGCAGGCGCAGACTAACAAGGGCGCGATCCGGCTTTTGGCCTGTGATTACAAGGACGGCGCGCTTCGTGGTTATGTCCAGTTCGACGCTGCGAAGGTCGCGGCGCTGCCGCCCGATTCGACTTTATTCGGCCTGTTCGGGACCGGCTATCTGGCGATCACCTTCGACCGCGCGCTTCCGGTTGGCGAAGGCGGCGGGCGCTATCAGGGCATCGTTCCCCTCGAAGGTGCGTCGCTTGCCGAGGCTGCGGAGCATTATTTCGTCCAATCGGAACAAATACCGACGGTCATCCGTGTCGGGGTCCACCATGTTGGTGATCGCTGCGTTGCTGGCGGGATACTGGTCCAGCATTTGCCCGAGGGCGAGGAAGGCCGCGAGCGGCTGCACGTCCGGCTCGATCATCCCGAATGGGAGCATGTGCTCGTGCTGTCGAGCACCACCGGGGCGGATGAATTGTGCGATCCGGCGCTGCCGCTCGAGGAAATCGTCTGGCGCCTGTTCCACGAAGAAGACGAAGTGCTGGTCGAAAAAGGCACCGCGCTGACCAGAGGATGTCGGTGCGATCTCGCTCATATCCGCGATGTAATCGCCAAATTCCCACCCGAAGACCGCGCCGATATGGCCGATGATGCGGGTGAAATCGTCGTCGATTGCGAATTCTGTTCGCGCCGTTTTCCGATCAGCTTGGCGAGTCTGTCCAATTAATTCGCAAGCAGTTTGATTATGCTTCAGTCACTCATCGTTCATATACCACATTCTATCGTGATTTTAGTCATGATTGATGATATAGAACATATATAACCAGCGGGTCGCTTCGCCGTAATTTTCCGAGTGACGAGCCATAATATTATGAAAATGAAATTCTCTCAACTGGCTGCGATCGGCCTTTTCGTAGCGTCTGCGGGCAGCGGCGCGGCCGCGTTAGCGCAAGCCGGCGATCTGTCATTGCTCGAATCGCTTGAGCGCGGCCTGTGGCAATTGCGGGCCGTCGGCGGCGGCACCTCTGGTGCGGCAACTGACAAATTATGCGTGGGCGATCCGTCGCGATTGACCCAAATCCAGCATGGCGACGCGCCGTGCACCCGCTACGTGGTCCGCTCGACACCGACGGCGGTAACGGTGAGCTACACCTGCAAAGGCCAAGGCCAGGGCCTGACGACGATCCGCAAGGAATCGGGCAAGCTGATCCAAATCCAGTCGCAGGGTATCCGCAATAACGCGCCGTTCTCGTTCTCGGTCGAAGGGCGGCGTGCCGGGGCTTGCTAGCGGCTGATTCGCGCACTCGCGATAATTGTGCGCCTAGCGTTAAGACGATGTTTACCATTTTGCCGTTAAGAAGATGGAGTGTCTTTCGAGATACGTTTTCCTCCCTAGCAGGCTTAACAGCCTATGACTGGGCCGCCCGCTGCAAAGCTGAGCGGCCCATTTTTTGACCTAAAACGCAGCAATCCCCGTTATCGCGCGGCCCAAAATAAGCGCATGGACATCGTGCGCGCCTTCATAGGTGTTGACCGTTTCGAGGTTCACCATGTGGCGCATCACCTGATATTCGTCGGAGATACCGTTGCCGCCGTGCATATCGCG
>JANONL010000158.1:0-1592 GCA_031420815.1 Sphingomonadales bacterium
TGCCGAGCTGGGCGATGATTTTGACGCGACGCATATCGTCAGCGTACCCGCGACTTTGCTGGTCACCGCGCCGTCGATCAAGGCACCGGTGCTGGCGCGATATCCGATGGGTGCACGGATTGTTTGCGGCGAACCCAGCGAGTGCGGAAAGTATCTCTCGTGTGAAAATGGTTTCATCCCGCTGGTGCATTTATCCGAAGTCGACAAAGTGACAACGTCTCCCGCCGACCTTGCCGAACAGTTGATTGGCACGCCCTATAGCTGGGGCGGGCGCGGGGGGGACGCGATTGATTGTTCGGGGCTGGTGCAGCTGGTTTTTGGTCTGAAGGGCGTGAGTGCCCCGCGCGACACCGATATGCAGCAGGCCAACTTTGGTGAAGAACTGGCGGCGGGCGCGGCGTTACAGCGCGGCGATCTGGTGTTCTTCCCCGGCCATGTCGGTATCATGGCGGACGGCGAAAATGTCATCCACGCCAACGCGCACTGGATGTCGGTTCAGGTTGAGCCGCTGGCGGAAGCGACCGCGCGGTTTGCCGAGCATGACGAGCCGATTGTGGCGCGCAAGCGGGTGGAGTGGCAAAAAAGGTGACAGTCACTTTTTGGATAGATGGATCGGTAGCATCAGACCTTGGTATGGACCAAAAAGTGACTGTCACCTTTTTTGAAGGGCGGGGGCTATGACCAAATCCATTTTCATCGACGGCGCAGCAGGCACCACCGGCCTGGAAATCGCCGACCGGCTCGCGGGCCGCGCCGAGTTCCAACTCATCACTCTCGACGACGACAAACGCAAAGACCCCGCCGCCCGCCGCGAGGCGCTCAACGACGCCGATTTCGTCATCCTCTGCCTGCCCGACAATGCCGCGAAAGAGGCGGTGGCGATGACCACGTCAGCTACCACGCGCATCATCGACGCATCGACCGCGCACCGCGTTGACCCGCATTGGACCTACGGCTTTCCCGAATATCGCAAAGGCCAGCATGAACGGATTGCGGCCGCGCGGCTGGTCAGCAACCCCGGTTGCTACCCCACCGGCTTCCTCGCGCTGGTCGCACCATTGGTTGCGGCGCGGCTGATACCCGAGGACTGGCCGTATACCGTCAACGCAGTGTCGGGCTATTCAGGCGGCGGCAAGGCGTTGATCGAGCGGTTCGAAAGCGGTGACGGCACCGACATCGGTTTCCGCACCTACGGCCTCGACCTCGACCACAAACATGTCGCCGAGATGCAGCGTCATGCTGGCCTTGCCCTCTTGCCGATCTTCTCGCCAGCCGTGGTCCGTGCGTTTCGCGGGATGGTGGTCGAGGTGCCGCTGCCGATTTCGGTCATGCCGGGCAGCGACAACCCCGACGAAATGCGAGCGTCACTGTCGGCGCATTATGCCAATTCGCCAGTCGTCAAAGTGCACCAGGACGCGCCACCAGCCGAGTTGCTGATTCTTGACAGCCAGGAGCCGTCCGACCGGCTCGACCTCTACGTCTTGGGCTCGCCCGACAACACGCAGGTGCGGTTACTGGCGATGCTCGACAATCTCGGCAAAGGCGCAAGCGGGGCTGCGGTACAGAATTTGAACATCATGGCCGGGTTGGAC
>JANONL010000159.1:0-11497 GCA_031420815.1 Sphingomonadales bacterium
CCCATCAACAGCCGTGTCGATGTGCCGCTATTGCCCATATCGAGTGCGCCTGCGGGCTGCATCAGGCCGCCGACACCGACGCCGTGGACAATCCAGATTGCCCCGGAATCATTGGTGCCTGTGCGCTCTATGGTTGCCCCCATCGCCCGCATCGCGGCGGCGGTGGCGAGAACATCTTCGCCTTCGAGCAATCCCGAAATCCGGCTTTCGCCGACAGCCAGCGCGCTGAGCATCAATGCCCGATGCGATATCGATTTGTCGCCGGGGACGCGGACGGTGCCGCGCAAGGGGCCGCTGGCGGCGAATGTTCCGGGCTGGGGAGTGGCGCTGTGCATAGGGATGGTGCTTTGCTGCGATGGCACGCGTTAGTCAACGACCACAGTTATTTTTGACAGCACGGCTTCGCTGTGGCAATGGCCGCTCGCATATGCAGCGAGTCTCCTTTGCGTGACCGCTTTTCAAGCAATTTTATCGAAGGATTTAGGCCTCTCATGATCAAGGCTGAATGGGGAACCAAGCGCACCTGCCCGAAATGTGGCACGCGTTTTTACGATTTGACCAAGGATGCACCCGTCGAATGCATCGAATGCGGCAACCAGTGGACGCCCGAGCCTGTGCTGAAATCGAAACAGCCTTTGCCGTTCGAAGAGATCGAGAAGAAGAAGAAAGATGATGCCGATCTGGTCGATGACGATCTGGACATCGATGTCGACGCGGTCGACGGCGACGTTTCGCCCGACAATGATGTCGATTTGGGCGGTGACGAAGATCTGGGCGTTGCTGGCACCGAAGGCGATGCCGACGAGCAGTAATTTGGTGCAGTTCGCGCCGACGCGAACTTCGCGCTTGATATAAAGGGGAGCGCCGGTTAGGGGCGCTCCTCACCAAATAGCCGCCTCGTTTGCGGCCATGATGGGGCCTTAGCTCAGCTGGTAGAGCGCTACACTGGCAGTGTAGAGGTCAGGGGTTCGACTCCCCTAGGCTCCACCAATTCGGTTAAACCGGCACCGCAATCTGCTTGCCGCCGAACACCGATTGCCAGTTTTCGATTTCGGACACCACAACATCATCGACCGCGTGGGTCAGGTCGGCCACTTGCGCGTAACGCAGCTCGCCTTCGGACACATTGAGCAATGTCGCGATCCGCGTTTCGATTTCTTGCAGCTTTTCGGCGGTCACCTCTGATATCGCGGCAAATCTTTCGAAGTCGCCGAAATACCGGATACCGGCAAACGCGCCGCCCAGGGCCGGAAGGATCACGCCGAGGAACGTGAAGGTCTTGGATAGGTCATGCGCCCAACGCGCCGGGACAATACCGAGCGCACCTAGCCCCAGAAGC
Organism: Sphingomonadales bacterium; assembly: GCA_031420815.1. Classification (GTDB taxonomy): domain Bacteria; phylum Pseudomonadota; class Alphaproteobacteria; order Sphingomonadales; family Sphingomonadaceae; genus Sphingorhabdus_B. The sequence goes on from JANONL010000159.1 coordinate 1,340, forward strand.
GTGAGATAGCTCGCAACCGAAAGGACGGCGAGCGTGAACAGCCGTTCGGACGTGCGGTCCAGCCCGTGGTGGACTTTGGTCAACCGCTGCGCCTTGCCCTCGTGGTAAATCCGTTGCCGCGTCGCATGGTTGCCGAGCAGATGCTCCAGCGCCGCGCGCAGATAGGCCTGGCTGATTTTCACCGATGGCAGGCCGATTTCGCGCAGCACTTCGCGCGCATAATATTCGGGCCATTCGGTATCGGCACCGCGCGGCCAGCGGCCGGTTGACCTTGCGACCCCTAACAACAGCATGATCGGCGCGTGCCTGAAATATTCGGCCACACGCCGGGTTTCGAACCAGCGGCCGTGCCAGTTGCGCCGTCGTCCGATGGTGGTAATAGCCAATATCGTCGTCAGCAGGATGAATTCCATCAACGCAAACGGCCATTTGGCATCGACCGACGCCAGCGGCAAATACGCTACGCCGACAATGATGGCCAACGCGGAGAGCAAGAAATTGGTCGTCATGCCGCCGCGATAGGCATCGGACAAATAGGTCGATAGGCCGTCCGCCCAGGCAAATCGTTCCAGTACGTCCACCTTAATCTTGTCAGCAAAGCCTGCTTCCCCGCCCGGAAGCGCAGTCGCAACCGCCAGCATCTTCGCGCCGGAGCCGCCAGCTATCGCCGCTGGTGTTTCGTATTTCTGGACAAGCCCGCCGAATTTGCCGCGCAACCCACTGCCGCCAAACAACGCCTCGACACGGCGGTATGCATGGAAACGTCGATAGCTGTGCCTGTGCCATTGCTCTGTGTGAAAACGGATGGCGCGCTCATTTTGGTCTGAGGCCGGAGGATTGAGCGTTTGTTCGAACAGCGCCTCGATATCCGCCAGTGCCAGTTTGGTAGTGGCCTCCAGCGCAAAAAGTTCTTCGGGTGCACTCAGCACCGCGACCTTGCCGGGGTGTGCCGCGTCAACCCAAATCACCGGTAAACCAAGCTTCAGCGCCGCCGAAATGGTATGCCGCGTGCCGCCAATCGCGCCGGGCGTAACCCCGTCCCATACTGCCACCAGCAAATCGGATTGCTCGATCATCACCCGACCGGCGGCGGCCACGCGTTCGGCAACGACCGTATAATAATGCTGCGCGGCGCGGCTTTCGTGCGGACAGCCCTGCATTTCGATGAACATTCGGGTAATCTCGGCATCCTGTTCGGCGAGTTCGAACAGCCGCAGCCGCGCCGCAATGTGCCGCATATGGGCAGCCGTCGCCTCGGTACGCTTATCGGCGCATGCGCGTCCCTCCAGCAGCGCCGTTGCATCGTCGATGGTCAACGGATCTGCATTTATTGCAATGTTGAGATCGAGCCCGAACGGTAATGGGGAAACCACATCCCAGTTGCGCTCCAACGCTTGCTCAACCGCAATCATGTCGGCGCCCAGCGCGAGCAGCGAATGCAGCCTTGTGGTGCCGACAGCATCGCTCTGCCGGTTTGTGATAGCGTCTGCTGCTGCAAACACCGTCGCAAAATCGCGCTCCAGTTCGGCGCGGTTTGCAAAAAACGCTGCGTTGCTGTCGCGGTGGCCGGTGATACCGATGGCAAGCCGGGCCGGGGGCAATGCTATCGATTCGGACATGTGGGCCGCGTCTTTGCTCATCATTGTATCGTAGCGGCAGCGTTTGCGGCGACAAGTCCCTTAAGTTACAGATGGCTAGGATATGTCAAATCGCTTGTGCAATGCGGCGGAAAGAATAAGAATGCTTCGCGCAGGCAAATGCATGAGGGTCGCAAACTCGGGCAGGGATGCGCTTTAGCAGATGAGCAGTGGCGATCAGATGGGCGAAATATCAGCAGCGCATGAAACAACGGTTTTCGTGAGCTATTCGCGCGACGACCAGAAACGGGCACTGCCAATCATCGATTTGCTGTCATCCGCCGGGTTTTCGGTGTGGTGGGACGGGCTTCTGGAGGGTGGAGAGCGCTTTTCGCGGAGCACCGAAGATGCGTTGGAACGGGCAAAGGCGATTGTCGTGCTATGGTCGGCCACGTCGAACAATTCACACTGGGTGCATGATGAAGCGACGCGCGGGCGCGACCGCAGATGTCTGGTGCCGTTGTCGATCGACGGCAGCGAGGCGCCGTTGGGATTTCGGCAGTTTCAGGTAATCGATGCGAAGCCGGCCAAGGTCAGGCCGGACACAGCCGAAATGCAAAGCCTGATCCGTGCGGTATCGGCGCTTCACCACGAATCCGCCGAAGCGCACCCGTTGCCGCCCGCCCGCCGTTTTGCCGTAAACCGTCGGAACCTGATGCTAGGCGGCGGTGTGTTGGGGGTTGCGGTAGTTGGTGGCGCGGCATGGCTGACCGGCTTGATCGGTGGAACACCGGTTGCAGCGGCCAGCGTTGCGGTGATGCCGTTCGACAATTTGAGCGGTGACCCGAAACAGGCTTATTTCTCGGACGGGCTTGCCGCCGAAGTTCGGTCCGAACTGACACGGAATGCCTTGTTACAGGTGGCCGCGCAAACATCATCAAATAGCTTTCGCGATCGGAACGATGACGCCAAAACCATCATGCGGAAATTGAACGTTGCTTATTTGCTGGAAGGGGACTTGCGCCGGGACGGAGATACCGTAAAAATTTCGACACGTTTGATCGATCGCTCCGGTTTTGAACAATGGTCGGAAAGCTTTAAAAGGCCGGTGGCTAACATCTTCGAGGTGCAGAGCGAAATTGCCGCTGCTATCGCCACCAAACTTTCCGCAGAGATCGACGCCGGATCAAAGGGCGGTGTGCCTGACATCGCCAAAACGGGTGGCACTAAAAGCGTCGCCGCATTCGATGCGTATCTACGCGGCAAGGATCTGTTCGAGGTGGGTGCCGATGAAGCGAGCGACCGGCTGGCGTTGGCCAAATTCGACGAAGCAATAGCCGAAGATGCTCGTTACGCTGCTGCTTACGCCGCAAAATCCCGGTCGATGGCGGTTATCGCCAACCAATATGCCAATGGTGGAGAACTTAAGATCCTGTATCGGGGCGCCGTTGCGGCGGCGCGGCACGCGGTCGACGTTGCCCCCGAATTTGCCGAAGCGCACTCTGCCCTGGGTTTTGCCTTGGCATATGGCCAACTTAACATGCGTGCGGCGAGCAAACCATATGACAAATCGCTAAAGCTCGGCGGTGGCGATGCGGACATCTTAAGTCGGTACGCGATTTTTTGTTCGCGGTTGCGGCGGTTCGATGATGCCAATAACGCGATCACCCGTTCGCTGGCGCTCGATCCGCTCAATGCCCGTACTTTCCGGACCAAGGGGGCTATTCTTTACGCGATGGGCCAATATGCTGCATCGGTTGAGGAGTTCAAACGCGGATTGGCGCTAAACCCGAAGCTGAGTTCGGCCCATGCGGTCATCGGACAAGCACAATTTATGCTCGGCCAGATCGATGAAGCCGAGGCGTCTTACACGACGGAAAAGAATCGGCTGTTCAGCCTGCCTGGTCTCGCAATGATCGCAAACCGCAAGGGCGACAGGGCAACCGCGCAAAAGGCTCTGGACAGCCTGATCGTCGAGCACGGCGATAATGGTCTGTATCAGCAAGCACAGGTATATGCGCAATTCGGTGATAAGCAAAAAGCCATCGCAGCATTGCTTGCGGCACGCGAAGCGGGCGACAGCGGGCTGATACAGCTATACAATGATCCGCTGCTCGATCCGGTCCGAAAAGAGCCTGAATTTTCCCGTTTGCTAAAGGACATAGGTTTCGTGTAAATCGGTGTCTCTCAACAGGAGGAAGGGTATCAACATGCGCAAAATGTTCACAATGATCTTAGTAGCTTCGGCCCCCTTGGCACTTGCAGCCTGCAACAAGCCGGCTGCTGAACCCGACGAAACCGTAGTCACCGAAGAAACCGTTACCGAAGAACCCGCGGCAGACGCAATGGCGCCTGCTGCCGATGCAACAGCGCCAGCAGCGGATGCAATGGCAACGGATGCAAAAGCGCCGGCCACTGATGAGCGTGGTTCGGATGAACGCGGAAGCGATGAGCGCGGATCTGACGAACGCGGCGTAGAAGAGAAGTAAGCGATTTGATTGGGATGGCGGCTGCCATGTCTTTTTGCAGCCGCCATTGCTCAAGCACTTTGATCTCGGTTCGTTAATTTGGTTCCGGCAAGATCGTTAAGCCCTTTTGGGTGACCGCTTTGGCCGCGCTAATCCACGCCTGATAGGCCGATACCCGGGTGTAAGCGCCGGGAATGCGTTTGAACGCGCACCCCACACCTTGCGATACGATGCCGACGAGAACGCGCTCGCTGCCCTGTTTGCGGGTGAGCGGGCCGCCGCTGTCACCGGTGCACGCATCCTTGCCTGCTTCCAGTGAACCCGCGCAGATAATGCGCGCGTTCCAAAACTTGGCATAATTCTCTATGCTCGAGCACCTGGTACCGGGCAGATAATTGACCGAAACCTGCATTAATTCGGACGGGTTTATCTGGGTTTTCCCCTGACGGTCCAATCTGGCAGCTGATTTGTCGGTTCTGGCCCCCGTCCATCCCCATCCGGTAACGCGCAGCGTTTCTTCGTCAAACAAGTCCGGGTCGCCGGACTTTTGCAGCGGTATGGCGGCAAGCCGTCCTTGCGCTACCAACGCTGCGGTTTTGGGCTTTTCGTGAATTCGGATCATCGCGATGTCGTCTTTGGGTTTCGTCTTGCTATACCCGGCATGGATTACCAGGACATCAATCGAATACGTGGCGCCGCCACCCGGTGGAGATAAATCTTGCGTACCGATCCTGACCAATCGGTTGACGAGAACACCGCCATCGGTTTGACCCTTTACCGGTTTCAACACGACGCAGTGCGCCGCCGTCAATATCCAGCCGTTACCGATATACGACCCCCCGCAACGGTGGGTGAGTTGATGTCCGCTGCGTTCGCTCAGATAGAGCTTGTCTGGATCGCCGCGCGCTAGTCTTGCGTCCTCCAACTGTTCGATTTTATTGTATTTTGCCGTCGAGTGAATCTGGATTTGCCATTTAGCGGAGCCCGGTTCTGCAAGTTCACCGCCGACGATGCGTCCACCGTCATCCTCCTCAACCGCGGCATCCAGAGCCGCCACCGGTGGGTGAGGTTGGGGGGTGCAATTGGCCAGAGGCGTAGCCGAACATATCGCCATGAATGCTAGATTTTTCCTCATATTCTCTCCCCTTATTTCACGGTCACGGTTTCAACGATTGCCGTCCAGCTGCCGACGCGCGGCGCGGTAGCGTCGCGTTTTCCTTTATTGGCGTCGCACAGCAGGCGTGCGAGCGCGCCTTTGCAGGCCGAACCATCGCGCGTGTTGGTGCCTTGCTGCTCAAACACCGCCGCGTTGATCTGCTCGTCGCTCGCCAGCGTAATGAAGCGGTAGGTGCCGGTCGCGGTTGGCACCACGGTATCGCCCGGCGCGCGTCCCGGTCGGCCGCGCTTCAGGGCAAAGTCGCTGGTTCCCGGCGGCGGCGAAATCAGCGCGACCCCGTATGTCGGGTCAATGCCCAAAACATACATAAAGCGCGCTGTATCGCTTTGGTTATGCACGGTGACGATGGCTGGCTCGTTGCGTTTCAAGACGCGTACATCGCGCATGTTCTCGGGCTGCGACGTATCGGATGATATCGCAGCATTTCCGCACTTTTTGTCTGCTGGCGGATAATCACCGTTGCCGATGCAAAAGGCGATATCCGCCTTGGTCGGTTCGGTCACTTCGCTAAGCGCCAGCAATTGCTGCACCCGCAGCACCTTTTTAAGTTTGCCCTGCAATTTGTCGGCAAACCCTGCGTCCTTGATTGCACCAAGCGCGCCGATTACAGTGCCGCTATTGGCGCGCAACACCGCATGGCCGCGTTGGTCGGGGTCATCGCTGACCCGCACTTGTGCTTCCCCGCCTTTTCCGACAAACACCATGCCATCCAGCACGGTTTGGACAATTTTGGTGTCAGCAGCCGCCATCATTTTGTTGGCAACATACAACTGCAAATCGCCAAAGGCGTGTTGGGTTTCAATGCCGACCAGATTTTCGGGCAGGGCGCTTGCCGGTTGCGTTTCCAGCACCATCGATGACGCATAGGGGCTAACCGAGGTAATGCGCCCGGTCGCCAGGGGCGTGGCCGGAACCTTGAACGCATCCTCTTCGGTTGCGAACAACGTAATGATCGATCCCTCGGTCATGCCCGACAGCTTGCCGATCTTCAGCTGCAAGTCGGTGCCGCTGACCTTCACGTCCAATGGAATCTCTTTGCGTGCGGTGCTGCCGAGCGATGCGGTCAACTGCCCTTCGGCCATCGGATTTTGCGTCGTAAAGCCGCGCAGCTCGACCTTGTTACGGACCATGCGGATCATATCGCCAAAGGTCGCATATTTCTTGTAGTGCATTGTATCGATGAGCGCGGACGTGAAGACCCCCGCGCGCACGCCTACTGCGCCGCTGGTGCCGACCTCTTGCGCTTGCTCGCCGTCCTGCGCAGCGGCGAAATGCACCCAATATCCGCCTCCCGGGCCTGAAGGCGGGGGAGGTGCAGGACGGGTCGGTGGGCGGGCCTCCAGCGGCGGAACATTGCGGGTTTCCCCGGCAGACCCCGCACGGGTGCCGGTACCGGAATTGCAGCTATCGAATATCGACACGAAACGGATGCCCCTGGCAACCGCGCGGTCCTTTATCACCTTCAGTTCCTTGTCGAGAATGTCGCCCTTGGCGACACTGCCGGGTTGACGCGCGTCAGTCGGTAATATTGTGCCATTATAGCCTGAGGCCTGATTGAAATCCTCGTCATCGGCATATTGTGATCCATGCCCGGCAAAATAGAATATCAGCGTGTCACCCGCTGGCGTTGTGTCGATCATCTTGTTCAGCGCCGCCAGTATAGCGTCGCGCTTCGCACATGTGTTGACCAGAGTGATCGACGTCGGCAGTTCGGCCTGACAACTGGTTTCGGTCATATTTTGCTGGGTCAGGCTGTCGACCTGCACGTCATACAGGTTTTTCAGCGCCTCCTTGATCCGGAAGGTATCTCCCACCGCGCCTTTAAGGTCCTTGAAAACGGCCTTGCGCTTTGGGGTCGTCGAATAGAGATACGTGTCGACACCGACAAACACCGCCCTGATGCTCTGCGCACTCGCCGGGGTCGGCAGAGCCGCGATCAACGCCAGGAATAAGGCCGCCAGTCCCTTCATTTGCGGACACGCCCCAGCGACACCGGGCTCAAATCGCCGTAATCGAACAGTGTCGGCTGCTGAATTTTCTTTTCCGGGATCGTCGTTCGCCCGGGGAATCGGAAGCTGCTGCTCGTGTCGTCCGCGTTGCCGACCCCGGTTACGCGTTTATCGTCATTCATCGTCGGCAAGCGCCCAATCGGATAATTTACCCACTCATCCAGACTGATTTTCTGGTCCTTCTTGGCGTCGATCAATCCGTCGGATTTGGTAAATCCTTCGCCGTCGCCGGCCAGTGCAAAGGTCAGCAGTCCCTGCTTCAGCCTGTCATTTTCCATCGCGACGTCATTGGCCTGCGTCGCGACCAGTATCTTGATACCCTTGTCATAGGCCAATTGGCCAAGCCCCGGATCCCCCATCGGGCCGGGTTTGAAATTGCCGTCGTCGACACTGGCACCGGCGTAACAGGCGTCGATAATCATCACGATTTCGGCCGCATCGACATTTCGCAGCAACGATGTCAGTTCGGGCGTGGAGAGGAAAGTGCCGGTTTGTGGCGCTTTGCCGTCTGCCCACACCGCTTCGGTCGGCAGCAAAAAGAAATTCCGCTGCTCGTCGGCGTAGCCGTGCCCGGAAAATGTAAATATCACGATGTCGTCGGGCAGCGATTTTTCGAGCACCGCGCCATCAATGTTCGATGCGGCCAACGTAGCAAGCCCGTCTGCGCGGTCGTAGCCGCCGAGCAAGGCAAAGATTACGCTGATTGCGTTGGCGGTTGCCTTGGCCGGTTTACCTATTTCCGACGAGATCACCAGATTGCGCATTTCGTAGCCGGGAATATTTTTCAGTTTCTCGCTCAGCAGCTTTGCATCGGCTGCTGCGTAGTTGAGATTGAGCCGGTCCTGCTGATAGCTGTCGATGCCAATAGAGATCACAAATGCACGCGGTTTGGCGGGCTTCATGGCAGGGCGGGTATAGTTCTTATAGCCCACGGTTTCGCTTTTGACGCGGTGTTCATTGAACGCATAAGCCGAAAATACCGGCTTCTCCTTGCCCTCTGCGGTCGCGATAAGCACTTTGAATTCTTTATGATAAACACCGTCACCGGGACTGTCATCGTCATCGACCAGCTTGTTCCGCTGCTGCCAGTCCGCCAGTGTCTTGGGAGGACGAATGTCGATTTCTTCGGGACTGTGCGTGGTATAACGATAGTCGCGAAACAGCCGCAAATCATAGGCACCGCTTTTGCTTTTGTTCGCCGGTGCGTCTTTATCTTCCGTTTCGGTTACTTTTACCGAAACGATCGCTTGATTCGGCAAATCGCCTTGCCGGACGCCGGTAATTTCGACTTGGGGCAAGACGCGGTTGAGTTCCGAAATGGCCGTCACCGCCGGAAATGCGGATCCGCAATTCTCAAGATAATTACATTCGATTGTCCGCTGCGCGAGCTTGGGTGTGAAATAATCACGCATAAACGTTTGCGGAGCGAGCGACTGGAACGGCCGGTCGGGCACCAGCCAGCGGAACAGGCTGGTATCTGGTCCGAGATTGGTATCGTACCGCCCTTCTGGTGTGACCGACAAAAACCCCTGATTGTCGAAAAAATAGGTTGTGAGGATCTCGGTCCATTGTTCGCCGCCGGTATTCCAGAGCCGGACACCGTCATGCGCCGACATTGCCCAGAAAATCGGCGTATTGGTCAAAAAACCGCCAGCGATGACACGACCAAGGGCCAAATTCCTCATCCGTTCACCGGTCTGTATATTGGTCAGGTTGATGACTTCGTCGCCTGTTCCGGCGACGGCGACAACAGTCCCGTTGCTTTCTGCGAGTTTCGTCCCCTGCGAAATCAGCGGCAATTTTTGCCAGGCGTCGTCGGCGATTCCCCACGTCGTGGTCTCGCGGTCGCTTGATATGAATACGCCTTCATCGTCGACCAGCATGATCTTGTTGACACTGCCTTCACCGTCAAATGGCCGTGAACGCATAAGCGCACCTGTCGTCCCGTCGAGTATGGAAAGCGTGGTTTTCCCTTCCTTGGAAATCGCGTTTACTGCGACCGTTTGGCCGCTGGGGGAAACCGCAATTGACGCGATGACGGTGCCGTCTGTTAACGCCAATTTGCCAAAACCTGCCCATTTTTTGGTTTTGGGATCGTATCGCTTCAGTCCAGATTCTCTGCCCATCCTGGCACGGCAGTTGGCAAGGCCTGCGCCGAAAAACACACCGCCGGGCGCGCCAGTCAGATAGCATTGTGGTTTGATCCATTCGACAACCGCGCTGGTATCGGCATTTATGACGACCCCGCGCGGCAACAATCCTTCAAACTGTTTTCCGCTGCCTAATCGCGCGCGCATGTCCGATGCAGGTGTGGCAAGCAGGCGACTGTTGTCCAGCCACTGGATTTGCGCATATCCGGGTGGCAAGCTCACCGAACTGAAGACTGTCCCCATCTCCAGATCGAACATCTCTATGATCGACGCTTTCGCGCTGTCGTTCGTTCCTTCGGCAGGCCGCATCTGCGGAACCATCGCCAGCAGGATACCATCGGGCGAGAGCGCCGCATCGTGAAACCGCAAGTTGCGTTCAAGCTTCATTTCGACGTCCAGCCCGCCCTCCTCCTTGATCAACAGACCTTCGGGCAATCGGTGCAGCGAACGCGTGCCGTCATACGAAGATGGCAGCGGCGGCAGATCGGCATCCGGTACTTTGGCGGGATCGTCGCTGCCAACGCCCAATCCGAAACCGCCGTTTTCAAACTTCCTTTCCATTGCGGCGCGAATGTCGGCGATCCGCTGAAAAGCGTTGCGCGCGCCGCTGGCGGCATTGCTTTGCCAGGCCGCCAGCTCCTGCCCTGTCTGGGTAGTACGAACGAGGCCGCCCCCTTTGCCCATCATCTGAACTTCGCGTGTTTTCAGATCGACCGTGTAGTACCATGTGGGATTGCCGGTTCCGACCTGTGTGGTAAATTTACCGGCGGACGAATC
>JANONL010000160.1:0-1647 GCA_031420815.1 Sphingomonadales bacterium
CACCAATGGTCGCAACATAGGGTTCAAAGGTTTTCGAGGCAGCATCACAGGCAGCTTCTGCCACTTAAATGGAGCCGCCGCAACGGGCGGTGCAAGCTTCTCGCGAGGGTTCGCACCTTCTCCCAAAGGAGAGGAAACAAACATGTTTGAAAAACTCAACGCCGCTGTCGAACGCAGTGCAGCGGATGCGGTCTCGCGCCAGATCACCCGCCTCGCCGCCAAACCCACACCACCCGGCGTCTCTGCCGACGCCGGCGACGACGGCATCACCCTGTCCGGCAAGCGTCTCCGCCGCCGGTACATCACTGATCCCAATCTAAGGAATTTTGTCCGATGAGCGATGCTGTCCAAATCGTCCAGGCCGCTGCCGTCACCGCGTTGCAAGCGCATCCGGTGCTGTCGGCAGAACTTACCGGCATTTACGACGGCCCACCGCCGCGTGCTGCATTTCCGTATATTTCGGTCGCTGAAAGTCTGGTCTCCGACTGGAGCACCAAGACCGCGGCGGGCCGCGAAATCCGGCTGGCGCTGACGCTGTGGGACGACGGCGAGGAGGCGTCGCGGCTGCACATACTGATGGGGCATGTCGAGGATGCGGTCGCCGGTATGGCGCGCGACCTGCCCGGATGGCGCGTGGCGAGCAATATGTTCCTGCGCGCGCTGGTTGTGCGCGATGCCGCCGGGCCGTGGGCCGGGCTGGTCGAATTCAGGATGCGGGTTTTGGCCGTTTAGCTGTCGGAAAGATCGAAAAATGTTCACGCGGAGACGCGGAGTTTTATACCCGTCATGCTGAACTCGTTTCAGCATCTTACTTTTTGGAACCGCTGAAAATTAAGACCCTGAAACAAGTTCAGGGTGACGGCGAAAAGACTTGCTCCGCGTCTCCGCGTGAATCAATTTTACCTCAAAATTTTGGAGAAACAAAAATGCCTGCAGAAAAAGGAAGCGCCTTCTTGTTGAAGGTCGGTGACGGCGCGGCGGTGCCTGTATATTCGACCGTCGCCGGGCTGCGCACGACGCAGATGTCGGTTAACGGCGACGCGGTGGTGATTACCAACAAAGGTTCGGGCGCGTGGCGTGAGCTGCTGTCGGGCGCGGGTGTGCGATCGGTCTCGGTCTCCGGCGCAGGGGTGTTTACCGGCTCACCCGCCGAAACGCGGATCAAGAATAATGCGCTTGCCGGATTGCTCGACGAGTATCAGCTGAGCTTTGAATCGGGCGAGCGGTTGCAAGGCAGGTTCCTTGTTGCGCGGCTCGATTATGCCGGGGATTTCAACGGCGAGCGCAGTTACACGCTAGCGCTGGAAAGCTCCGGTCCGGTGGTGTCGCTATGACGCGTTTGGCCAATGCTGCGCGCGGCGAGGCGGTGATCCGGACGAAAAATGCTGCACTTATGCTGCGCCCGACTTTTGCAGCATTAGTCGCCGCAGAAGAGGAATTGGGGCCGCTGTTTTCGCTGGTCGAGCGGGCCGCGTCGGGGGCGCTGAAGCTGTCCGAAATGGTGGCGTTGTTCTGGCATTGCCTTGCCGACCAAAGCGAGATCGCCCGCGAGGAATTTTCCGATTGCGTGGTCGAGGGCGGGCTGGCGGCGGCAACACCCGCGCTCAAGATTTTGCTCGGGCAGATATTGGGTGGGCAGTGATATGC
>JANONL010000161.1:0-1686 GCA_031420815.1 Sphingomonadales bacterium
GTTTGGGCGGGATTGCCGGCGACAAGTTGGTGAAAGCCGACCCTACATTCGACCAGCAAAGCAACCAACCTGCGGTCACCATCCAGTTCGACGGCGAAGGCGGGCAGAAATTCGCGCGTATGACGCAGCAGAACACCAACAAGCTGTTCGCGATAATTCTCGACGGTCAGGTCATTTCGGCACCGGTCATCAAGGAACCGATTTTTGGTGGCATATCCCAGATTTCCGGCAGCTTTACAGTCGAAAGCGCAAACCAGCTGGCGATTGCGCTGCGTTCGGGCGCATTGCCGATTGATCTGAAAATCGTCGAGGAACGTTCGGTCGGCCCCGATCTCGGTGCCGACTCGATCCGTAGCGGCGTTCTGGCCGCGATCATCGGCACCACCGCCATCCTTGTCCTGATGTTCGTGACCTATGGTCGCTTCGGCATGTACGCCAACATCGCGTTGGTCATCAACGTGTTGATGATCCTCGGCGTTATGGCGATGGCTAATGCAACACTGACGTTGCCGGGTATTGCCGGCTTTGTGCTGACCATCGGTGCGGCGGTCGACGCCAACGTGCTCATCAACGAGCGCATACGCGAGGAGCTGAAACGGGGCAGGCGGGTCGTACAGGCGATCGAATTCGGTTATAAAGAAGCCAGCCGCGCGATTTTCGATGCCAACAGCACCAACGTTATTGCAGCGGTATTGCTGTTCATCTTCGGCTCCGGTCCGATCCGCGGATTTGCCGTGGTTCTGATGATCGGCATCGTCACATCGGTGTTCACCGCCGTTACTATCACGCGCATGTGGGTATCGCGTTGGGTCAAACGCACACGTCCGCACGAACTGGTGATTTGAGGAAATTGAAATGAAACTGCTCAAACTGGTTCCCGACGATACCAATATCCATTTTCTCAAATGGCGGAGTTGGGCGTTTGCGATCAGCCTGTTGCTAATGGCTGCTTCCATCGGCTTGGTTGCCACTAAAGGTTTGAATTTCGGTGTCGATTTCATCGGCGGCCAGATGATCCGAGCGACCTTTACGCAGAGCGCAGCCGCGCCGGTCACCGAACTGCGCGAGAAAGTCAGCACGCTGGGCTACGGCGAACCGACGATCCAGCGTTTTGGCAAGGAAAATCAGGTTTCGATCCGGATGAAGTTGCCTGAAGGCGCAGATAAAAATCCCGAGCTTGCTAACACGATGGCGGGGAAAATCACCGCGAAGTTGAAGGCCGATTATCCCGGCGTCCGTATCGACGGCGTGGACTCTGTTTCGGGCAAGGTATCCCAAGAGCTGTTTTCAAAAGGCATATTGGCATTGCTCGCGGCGATGGCGGGGGTGTCGCTCTATATCTGGATCCGTTTCGAATGGCAGTTCGGAGTGGGGGCTATCTGGTCATTGCTGCACGACGTCACGCTGACCTTCGGGCTGTTCTCGCTGACGGGAATGGAGTTCGACCTGAACATTATTGCAGCGTTGCTGACAATCATTGGCTATTCGCTCAATGATACCGTCGTCGTTTATGACCGTATTCGCGAAAATCTGATGAAATATCGCAAGATGGACATGGCGGCGTTGCTCGATCTTTCGGTCAACGAAACTCTGTCGCGAACGGTGATGACCAGCGTGTCGATCTCGCTGCCGCTGATCGTGCTCGTGCTGTTCGGCCCTGGCGTGATTTTCGGCTTCAGCGTCGCG
>JANONL010000162.1:0-2640 GCA_031420815.1 Sphingomonadales bacterium
ACAACGTGCCGATCTGGTTGACCTTGACCAATAGCGAATTGGCGAGGCCTTTGCCGATGCCCATCGACAGGCGCTCGGGGTTGGTGACGAACAGGTCGTCGCCGACCAGTTGCACCCTGTCACCGATCTTGTCGGTGATTGCTTTCCAGCCTTCAAAATCATCCTCGCTCATGCCGTCTTCGATTGAGCGGATCGGATAGTCATTGCAGAGAGCCGCGAGGTAATCGGCCATTTCATTCGGGGTCAGCGAAAGACCCTCGCCCGAAATTTCATATTTGCCGTTTTTGAAAAATTCGGTGGCGGCGCAATCGAGCGCGAGCACGACGTCCTCACCGGCCTTGAAACCGGCCTTCTCGACCGAAGCCATGATGAAGTCGAGCGCATCGCGGGTGGATGCCAGATTTGGTGCAAAGCCGCCCTCATCGCCAACCGCCGTCGCCAGCCCCTTTTCGTGCAGCCCCTTCTTAAGCGTGTGGAAAATCTCCGAACCCCAACGCACCGCTTCGGCCAACGACGAGGCGCCGACCGGCATCACCATGAATTCTTGAAAATCGATGGGGTTGTCCGCATGTTCGCCGCCGTTAATGATATTCATCATCGGTACCGGCAGGACATGCGCGTTTACGCCGCCAATATAGCGATACAGCGGCAATCCACGCGCATCCGCTGCCGCTTTGGCCACAGCCAGACTGACACCCAAAATCGCATTAGCACCAAGATTGGCTTTGTTGTCGGTGCCATCGAGGTCGATCATCACCTGATCGATATCTTCCTGATCCTCGGCATCGAGGTCGAGCAGAGCGTCGGCGATCGGACCATTTACCGCCTCGACGGCTTGCAAAACGCCTTTACCCATATAACGTGCCATATCGCCGTCGCGCTTCTCGACCGCTTCATAAGCGCCTGTCGACGCGCCCGATGGTACAGCGGCGCGGCCAAAGCTGCCATCCTCCAACAGGACATCGACTTCGACCGTCGGGTTACCCCGGCTATCGAGAATTTCGCGAGCATGGATGTCGAGGATGGCGGTCATGTCGGGGGCTCCATTCGGGTCGCGGGGGAATGCACGGGTGCTTTTATCGCCCGCAATAAAATTTGGCAACGATATGACTACGAATGCGTTTAACAATATTATTTGTAAATTGGTGGTGATATAGTTGACTAAGTCACCTGCAATGCAAATATACGATATGAAGCCAACGCCCTCTAACCCCCAAGGAGTTATTTTTATGGCTGAAACTGAAAAGCCGAAGGCAACAACCAAAGCGGCTGCACCCAAGGCAGCAAAAGCAAAAGCGGCCCCGAAAACGGCGAGCACGGTAAAGCTTAAGGCAGCGCCAAAAACCATGGTCAAAGCCATGCCGTTAAAAGGCAAAACCGAAGACATGAAGTCGAAGGTCAAAGACGATATGAACAATTTCAAGGCTAAAGCCGCTGACGGCGCGCGCGCTGCTGCCGAAAAAGGCAAAGACCGTGCGACCGAAGCCGTCGCCAGCATCAGCAAGCTAATCCGCGATAGCGCCGCGACGATCGATCAGAATGTTGGCAAGCAATATGGCGACTATGCCCGCAGTGCCGCCGACTCGGTTGAAGGCTTTGCCGGTAAGATGGAAGCGAAAGATGTCGATGATATCGTCGGCGAAGCGCGCGAATTTGTCCGTAAAAGCCCCGCTGTTGCCATCGGTGCTGCTGCTGCCATCGGCTTCGTGCTGGCGCGGCTCGTCAGGTCAGGACGCGACGACGCCTGATCGGGTGCCTGATTTTGTGTGCATGCGGCATTGCAAAATGCCGCCTTTGGCCGATAAGTGGGGCTGATGAAGATTGATGAGCATCAGCACGAAGCTTTGGACAGTGCGCCAACGCTTTCAGACCCAACCGCCGGCGAACAGGTGTCTCTGGTCCTCGACGATCTGCGCGATTTGGTGAATGCGGAAATCCGCTATCACCGTTCGAGACTCGATTACACGCGGCACGTCTTCAGATGGTCATTCCGCTATGGGGCGGTCGCCGCATTCGCATTTGGCGGGGCGTCGATTGCGCTGGTCCTCGGGCTGGTGCTCACCCTCTCACCGTTAATCGGACCATTGGCCGCAACGTTGGTTGTCACCCTGAGCTTTGGTACCATCGGAGCAATTTTTGGTAGTCAGGCACGAAAGTGGATGAGGAAAGTTTACTTTCCGGAGATGCAGAAAAATGACGACGATACTGCCTAAAGAGCCGGTCGTAACTGACCGCAAAACGGTGATATTATCCAACGCCGAAAGACGCAACCTGCGACGGAAGTTGAAAGGAAGTGTCGAGATTGCTCAGGATGTACTCAATCCCCGCAAACGACTTAAACGCTTTGTCGAGCGGAACACGGCCGAGGCAAAACGCATTGCCGGAGATGCCGCACAGATTGCAAAGAAAAACGCTCCTGTCATCGGGGCGGTCGGATTAAGCGCGCTACTTTTTGCAGCGCGCCGTCCCATTTCGAAATGGATTTCGCAGCTGCGGCAGAATAAGACCAACCCGCCAGACGGCGACTGATACAGGAGCAATATATGAGCAAGATTGGCGATAGCATCAAAACCGCAACAGATAGCGCCAAAGAAGGCTTGGCCACTGCCATGGCAAAGACCGGTGAAACCAGCGCTGTAG
>JANONL010000163.1:0-2362 GCA_031420815.1 Sphingomonadales bacterium
ATCGAGCGCGGTCCAGACCAACCCGCCCAGGATAAACAGCGCGGTCAGCAAATGCGTCGCCAGCCGGTAATGGCTGACATCGGTGCGTGCCGACAGGCCCGATGATACCATCCACCAGCCAATCGTCCCCTGCAAGCCGCCGAGCGCCATCAGCGCCAACAAACGCGGCTTATAGCCCGCCGGAATCGCGCGCTTCATCCAAAACCACGCGAGCGGTAACGCAAACGCCACGCCCACCAACCGCCCGAGCAGCCGGTGGACCCATTCCCAGAAATAGATGAACTTGAACTCCGCCAGCGTCATGCCTGCCGGGCCGTTGATCTGTGTATATTCGGGAATCGCCTTATATTTCTCGAACTCCGACATCCAGGCCGCCTCGCCCAGCGGCGGCAAAGCCCCGGTAATCGGCTTCCATTCGGTAATCGAAAGCCCCGACTCGGTCAGCCGCGTAATCCCGCCGACGACGACCATAGCGAACACCAACACCGCGATACCCATCAGCCATTTGATGAGCGCCTCGGGACGTGCAGTGGTCGACGCAAATTTCTGGTCTGCGGTAAGGGCAATATCCATAAGCGGCGATATGCGCGGGCGCGGCGCGGCTGGCAAGTGCGCCATCGATTCGGAGCATTGCTTTTTGGACAGCCGCAGTTGCAGAAAATGGAGCCAGCCACGCGTACCGTTTGGCGTATGATATCGTCGGAAAGTCACACTAAAGTCACACCTGAAACGCCTGCCCGACGAGATATCACCGCGTTTCCAGGTCAAATGAGCAATATTCGCAAAGCCGGACGACCGAAAATTTCCTACATTGGCGAGGCAGGAGATTGTGAAGAGGGAGGAGCGCCAAGCGCGGTCAGCAGAGACATATTGTCGGTGCATCGGGCGGGTATGATGAGGCAAATCCTACATTGCAAGGGGTATCGAAAAACGGGACGAGTGCGGGTGTTACCGTGGCGAGCTCCGACGACTTTTCAGTCGTAGCTAAGGGCTTCTAGCGGCTCCAAAAGCAGACGCAGGCCGGCGCGCGGTTTCACGATGACGCCGCAAGCCCGAGTGCCAGCGTTGCAACAATTCCGCGATCTTCCCAATCCACAAGCATGGTTCCGTTTCGTACACGCATGATCTGGTCCATTAATTTTAAGCCCTGACCCCCTTCACGCGAATTTTGCTGCACAGGGACGTCGCACCGCTCGCGCCAGACAACCGTAAGGACATCGTTCGCATCGACCGCAGCGGTGATATGCACGGCTCCTCCATGTCGAAACGCGCCATGCTTGGAAGAATTGACCGCCAGTTCGCCCACGACCAATGCGATGGCATCTGCCTGCGACTGCTGTAATGCAATGGCGGGCAAAGGGTCGAAAGCAACCTGTGCTGTATCGTTTCCAAAAGGCGTGACGAGTGCAGAAATGAGCTTGTCGAGGTCGCATGGCGCGTCATCGTCGGTAAAGAGAGCTTGCGCCCTGCCAAGCGCGCCTAACCGATCGGCCATTTGCGTGGCAAACGCCTCGTGGCTGGCATTGCCCCGCGCCGTCAAGACCATAAGACTGCTGATCGTCTGATAGGTATTGCTCAGACGATGCTTCATTTCGGCAGCTGCAACTTTAAGCGCTTCGCGGCCTTGATGACTGAACGTCACGTCGCGCGAGATTGACAGAAACCCGACGATTGCTCCTTCGCCATCCGCTACCGGGGAAACCGAAATGTCCCACCAACGTGGACTGCTTTTCACGGTTGGAATAAAAGCCCTGAACTGAACAATTCGACCGGTGGCCGCTTCGCGATATGATTCGACAAGCTTCTGCCGTGCCGGCTCGGGCAGCAGATCGGCCCATAAACTACCCTCAACGGCCTTAAAGTCATCGATCTCCATCGCGCACAGACCATTGTCGTTCATATATTGGATCTTGCCGTCGATGGTGAGGAGTTTGAAGCAGTCGCCACTTTGGTCAAGGACGCTGGCCAAGCTCAAGGCGGAAAGCGGACTTACGGCTGTCGCTAATGCAGATGTTCTATCATTCACACGCGATGCCTCGATTATGGGTAAAATATCCCAAACGGCGTTCTGTATGCGCGCCTTTGAATCCGTCCTTAAGAATAGGCGCAAGGAATACACGATCCCGGCACCGCCGCAAGAAATTACGACCAAGAAAGCCGGGTGTTTCTTCCAGAAGCCCGTTAGCCAATATATTTTCGACGCGTGCGCTCAGCGACGACAGGCGCCACTCGGGCTTAGCGTCCGCCTTCAGCCGTTTGTAATCGAAATGTGCTGTTCCGGATTCCACAACATAAGCGACATGGCTGAAGTTCGGACTCCACGAGTCGCTCCCCACCCCCAAATGATATGTTGTAACGTGCG
>JANONL010000164.1:0-7677 GCA_031420815.1 Sphingomonadales bacterium
AGCGCCGCTGCGCTCCACGCCGGGCCGGCTGTTCTGCTCTCCTTTGTAGTAGCTGGCCTTGTCTGCGCTTTTGCTGGCCTCTGCTACGCTGAACTATCGTCGACGCTTCCGGTTTCCGGGTCGGCCTATACTTACAGCTACACCACGCTCGGCGAGTTTGTCGCGTGGATCATGGGCGCATTGCTCCTCCTCGAATATGGCCTTGCTGCGTCGGTGGTCGCGGTCGGGTGGGGCGGTTATGTCGTGAGTTTGCTGGCCGATTTCGGCCTCGTCATACCTGCGCAGTTTACCGGGCCCACAGGACATGCCGTGATGCAAGACGGCGCGCCGTTGCTGGTCAATGGGGCACCCGTCACTGCGATTTTCAACCTTCCCGCCTTCCTGATCTGTATGGCGCTGTCGCTGCTGCTGATGATCGGGGTGTCGGAATCGGCGAAGGTCAACAACGTCATCGTTGCGATCAAGGTCAGCGTATTGACCGCTTTCATCCTTGTCGGCGGTTACATTGTTCTTACCAACCTTCCCGAACTGATGGCGAAGAACTGGACGCCGTTTATTCCGGAAAATACTGGCCCTGGCCAATTCGGCGTCGACGGGATCATGCGCGCGGCTTCGATCGTGTTCTTTGCCTATATCGGCTTCGAAGCCGTTTCGACAGCAGGACAGGAAGCGAAAGACCCTAAACGCGATATGCCGTTCGGGATTATCGGTTCGCTGGTCGTCTGCACGGTCATCTACATGCTGGTCGCGGCGATTATGACCTTGCTCGTGCCCTATGCCACGCTGAACGTGCCCGATCCTGTGGCGGTCGTGGTCGATAGCTTCGGTCCGCAATGGGCATGGCTTGCCAAGACCATCAAGATCGGTGCGATTATCGGTCTGACCTCTGTGGTGCTGGTGTTGATGTATGCGCAAACGCGCATCTTTTACACGATGGCGCGCGATGGACTTTTGCCCAAGATTTTTTCGAAGGTGCATCCGAAGTTCCAGACGCCTTATGTCAACACGTTGCTGGTCGGTACGATTACCGCAGTTGCTGCCGGTTTCTTCGACATCAATGTGTTGGGCGACATGACTTCGGTCGGCACGCTGGCGGCATTTGCCATCGTCTGCCTTTCGGTTATCTACTTGCGCCGTGCAGCACCCGAGTTGCCGCGTGGTTTCTCGGTTCCGCTCTATCCGATCGTGCCGATCCTCGGCATCCTGTCGTGCCTTTATCTGATCACGACAGTGCCGTATAATGTACTGATGTTCTTCGTGTACTTCCTGGCGGGAGCGGTCGTGCTCTACTTTATTTACGGTATGCGCAATTCGAACCTGCAACATGACCAGATGCAGGACGACGCACCCGATATGGGCGAATTCCCCGGACCGGTAGTCGACTAAACCGTTACGCTATTTTCGAGGTAAGGGGCGCTTCGGCGTCCCTTTTCTTTTCGGCTTACATCGGCGTGCGTTGGGAGGTTCCCGGCCGCGTGAACAGCTTGCCATTTTCGCACCACAGCACCAGCGCCAGCGCTATAAATCCACACACCATGAAGCCTGCCGCGACTGGTGCGACGCTCCCGTCGAACTGTTGGCCGATGGCTGCTCCGATTAAGGCGGCGATAACAGTACGTGCGAATGTCTGGAACGACGATGCTGCCCCCGCCACATGGCCAAAGGGCGTCATCGCAATCGAAGAAAAATTCGAACCGATAAATCCGATCATCGCCATATTTGCGGTCAGCAATGCCAGAAATATCGGCAGCGATGTAGGGGCCAAATATGCGGCGGCCAGTTGCAGCGCACCAAACGCGATGAAGCTGATGAGCGCCGCCTGAGATACTCGCCGCGCGCCGAATCGCTCGACAATGCGCGCATTCGTAAAATTCGAAACCGCTATGCCGATGGCGACAATCGCGAAGCCAATGGTGAAAAATTCCTTGGCGTTAAACACCTTGTCGAACAATTGCTGCGAGCTGTTGAGATAGCCGAACAATGCGCCCTGCACGATACCTGCGCCCAGCATATAACCCGTAGCATTGCGGTGCAGCACGACCTGTTTCCAGGCCTTGGTCAGAGCGTGCAGTTCTATCGGAATCATGTTTTCTGACGCTAGAGTTTCTGGCAACCGGCGCCACACCCAGCAAGCCGCCGCTAATGCCATGAATGCGATCAGGTCGAAAATCGTTCGCCATCCCGCAACCAGCAGCACCGCTTGGCCGACCGTTGGCGCGATAATCGGGACAATCATGAAGATCAGAAATATTGTCGACATCCGCCTCGCCATCGCGTCACCGGAAAAACGGTCGCGGATGACCGATACGACCAAGACTCCCATCGCAGCGGCCAGCAGCCCGTGACAAAAGCGCATCGCGAGCAAAAACTGAAAGCTATCGGCGAAACTGCACGCCAAAGAAAATATCGTCGAACCTAGCACCGAGAATAACAGGATAGGTCTGCGCCCGTACCGATCAGACAATGGCCCATAGATTAGCGCACCAATTCCGGTTCCGGCCAGAAACACCGAAATAACATACTGAATCTTGTTAGCCTCGCTCACCACGAGCCCCTTTATCATCGCCGGAAAGGCGGGTAGCATCGCATCGATCGCTAGCGCATTCAGCGCCATCAGCGACGCCATCATAACAACGAGTTCGCGTTCACCGATGGTTTTTTGGGGGGGCGTGGGAGAATGCATCGCCCAATTATGCTGCACCTGCACAGAATTAGCCACCCGCTAAATCGGTTAAATTAGCCCGGCGCTCCGCATGCTCGAAAATCCGTCCTTGCCTATAATGATATGGTCGTGGACCGCGATGCCGAATTTTTTCGCGGCATCGGCAATATCGCGGGTCATGGAAATGTCCTGGCGGCTGGGGGCGCAGTCGCCGCTCGGATGGTTATGGACTAGGATGATCGCCGCTGCACCTAAGTCCATCGCGCGGCGGACGATTTCGCGGGTGTAGATGGCGGCTTGGTCGATTGACCCTTCGCTGGCCACCTCGTCGCGGATCAGCATATTTTTGCTGTTGAGATATAGCGTCCGCACGCGCTCTATCGTGAGATGCGCCATGTCGGCGCGGAGGTAATCCAGCAGCGATTGCCACGATGCCAGCACTGGCTGTTCGCGCACCGGCTCGCTCAGCAACCGCAATGCCGCCACCTGAACAATTTTCAAAGCGGCAACGCTCGTTTCACCCATCCACTTTTCGCGCATGATACTCTCGGCATCGGCGGTGAGGAGGGCCGAAAATCCACCGTATTTGGCGAGTAAATCTTTCGCAATTTCCTTGGTATCACGGCGCGGTATGGCGAGCGCCAGCAGATATTCGATTAACTCATGGTCAAGCAGCGCATCGCTGCCCTGTTTAAGCAGGCGCGCACGGAGCCGCGATCGGTGGCCGGCGCCGTGATGTTCAGCCTTGTCTGCGTGATCGGCCATTAACGGTTCCTGTTTCTGAGGATTTGCAAACTATTTCAGCGATTTTCGCCATTGACGCAAGCCACTTGGCCAGAAAGACGATTGCAACCAAATCCGCTTTCCCGCATTTGTGCAATATGCAGGAGTTCGCCAACGAAGAACTGACGGTTGATAACGAGCCGGGGCCGTTTCGCGGACGACGCTTGAAGCGACGTATTTTTGGTGCGGTTCTGCTCTTGCTCGTTGCCCTGCTGACGATTGCTTATTGGCAACGGAACAGCATTGCCGACCGCTTTGTCGAAAATGAACTGCAAAGCCGCGGTGTCAGAGCGAGCTATACAATCGAGGAAATCGGGTTCCGGACGCAGCGCTTGCGTGATCTGATCATCGGCGATCCCGCCAATCCCGACCTGACGGCAAAGCTTGTCGAAATCGATGTCTCGCTCAATTTTTCCGGAGCGACAATGCGCGACGTCCGGGCGAGTGGTGTCCGGGTCAAAGGGCGCTATGCCAACGGCAAGCTCAGTTTTGGCGAGCTCGACAAATTTGCTGACCCAACCCCCAAAGAACCTTTTGAGTGGCCCGATATCGGACTGGTTGTGAAGGATGCGGCGGCGAGAATCGAAACTCCTTGGGGCGTGATCGGTGCGGGTCTGCAAGGCCGGGGCCTGTTGCGAAATCGCTTTGTTGGCGATCTGTCGCTGCGCGCGCCGAAAATTGTGTACGAAGATTGCATTGTTCCTAACGTTCGCTTCGATGGCGATCTTTTGCTGGCATGGCGCCAGCCGCGACTGATCGGACCGATGACGGCTGATCTGGCGGAATGCAACGCGGCAAAGCTGGCGGTCAAGGCACCGGCCCTGCAAACCGATATCCGCTTGTCGGAAAGGTTCGACAAATGGTTCGGCGAAGTCGGTTTTGCCGCGCAAACCGTTGCGTATAGAGGCCTTGCACTGACGAAACCGGCCGGGACGGTATCCATTGATGGCGGATTGGCGCGGACCAACTTTACTTTGGCGCTGGACCGCACCGGATTGCGCAGCAGGCCGCTGACACTTAAGCAACTTTCAATCAACGCCAAAGGCTATGCCGGTTGGGCAAGTGGCATGCTGACCGGTTCGGCAGAAGGCGATGCGCGGGTCCGAGGCGGTGTGCTTGATGCGGGCACTCTTGGCAGCCTTGACGGCATCGCGCGTCAAACGCGGGACACCCCAATCGGGCCATTATTGGCGCGAATTGCACCCGCCCTCGAACGAGCAGGCGACAATTTTGAAGGGCAATTGGAATTCGACGCCTATCAAAACGCTGCACGGAATACGGGGGTTTCCATTGGCGAGCTTGCGCTGACCACCGCATCTGGCACGCGGGTCCGTCAGACGGGCACGCTTGTGCTGCAAAGCGGAGCAAGCGGGTGGACGGTAGGTTCGCCGTTAGAGCTTGTGATTAATGGGCGTGACCTGCCCGATGTCAGGTTAGCGATGGAGCAATCGGGCGGCAATCAATGGACTGGAAATCTGGTCATCGCGCGTTATACCGCAGGCGGCGCAAGTCTGGCGGTGCCGGGGCTTGCGTTCAACGGTCGTCCAGGTGGTGGCTGGACCTTTGACGGGCAGGCAAGATTGTCTGGTCCCTTGCCAGGCGGGATAATCAGCGGTCTGACCCTTCCGATTGACGGGCGTTATGACCGGCGCGGGTTTGCGCTTTATAATCGTTGCCAGAATGTCCGTTTTGACAGCGCCCGGATTGCGTCGTTAACGTTGACGGGTCAAAGCCTGCGCCTGTGCCCCGACGGAGGTGGCTCGATGCTGACAGTCGCCAACGGCCGCACACGCTTTGCCACCAATATCTCGAACTTGGCCGCAAATGGAACGCTGGGCAGGACGCCAATCACCGCGAACAGTGCAAATGTGCGTTTCAGCCTGTCGGACGGCTTTGCTGCTCGTGACGTAAAGGTCGCATTAGGTGAACCGTCGGCCCGAACCAATTTTGCCATCAACATGCTGGCAGGGCAGTTTGGCGAAGCCATCACCGGTACATTGACCGGCGGTGCAGGGCAGATTGCCAACGTGCCGCTGTTGATCGACGAGGCAGCGGGCAATTGGCGTTACTTGAACAATGTGTTGACGCTCGATGGCAGCTTGCGGGTGCTGGATGCGGCCGAGGTCGACCGTTTTCAACCAATGGCGGTGCCTGATATGATGCTCGCGCTGGAAAATAGTGTGATTACCGCGATCGGCCAGATTATAGAACCAAAGACAGGCCGGAAAGTAGCCGATGTCGATATCCGCCATGTTCTGGACGATAGCAGCGGACGGGCGTTGCTCGCGGTTGACGGTTTGCGCTTCGACGACACGTTGCAGCCCGAGCTGCTGACACCGCTTACGTTGGGCGTGGTTGCCAATGTCGATGGCGCTGTGTCTGGCGACGGACGGATAGAATGGGATGCGAACGGTGTCCGCAGCACTGGGCGCTTTGCGACGCGCGACATGAACCTTGCCGCAGCGTTCGGACCGGTCGACGGACTGACCACCGAAATCGTGTTTACCGATCTTCTGGGACTTGAGACCGGACCTGGGCAGCAGGCGTTTTTGGCATCGGTTAATCCTGGTATCCCCGCGCTGAACGGCAAGATCGGCTATAGATTATTGTCCGGTCAGCGCATTGCGGTCGAGGCAGGGCGCTGGCCGTTTGCCGGCGGCGAATTGATGCTTGAGCCAACAACCCTCGATTTTGGCGTTGAGGCCGAGCGCCGACTGACGTTCCGCGTGGTCGGTGTCGATGCCGAAAAACTTCTGGGCGAATATGATTTCGAAAATTTGCGGGTGACGGGCATTTTCGACGGGATATTACCAATGGTCTTCGATCAGGACGGCGGGCGCATTGTCGGCGGCGCTTTGGTGTCGCGGCCCGGTGGTGGCGAAGTCAGCTATTTGGGCGAGCTGGCCTATCAGGACATGGGCGTGTTCGCCAACTACGCGTTCGATGCGCTGAAATCGATCCGCTACAATCAACTGACAATCGGTGTCGGCGGTAATATCGACGGCGAGATCATCACCGACATCAGTTTTAACGGGCTGCAACAGGGCAGTCTTGCCAAACGCAATTTCATCACCCGGCAGTTGGCGCGAATACCTATCCAGTTCAATGTCAGTGTTAAAGCACAGTTCCGGCAGTTGATCGGCTCGATCCGGGGAATATACGACCCGCAATATGCGGCCGACCGTGATCTGCAATTTTTGCTCAGTCAGCAAAACGGAACGCTGCCGGTGACAGGCGAAGAACCATCTAAAAAGAAAGATGAACCACAGGATGAATAAGCCATTCAGGAAGGGGAAAGCGGTCATGCGGCATAAGCATCGGCAATTGACGAACCGCATGGATAGTGCGATTCGCCGTAACATGGGGAAACAGATATTCGTTTTGACACCGATCATGGTCGCCGCTTTGTCGGCCAGTCTTGCAGGTTGTGTGCAGGTTACTGCGCCCGATAAGCCGATTGTAATCAACCTCAACATCGCAATCCGGCAGGAGGTTTTGTACCGGCTGGACGCGGCGTCGAAAAAGGTCATTGACGAAAATCCGGAGATTTTTTGATGAGAGATTCAGTTGAAATGTTGATTGCCGCCTTACTGTTGGGCGCTACCGCGACCAGTGCTGTAGCGGTTCAGGCGGGACGTGATCCTGCTTACCAGAGTGCGCGTGAAAGCGGCTTGGTGGGTGAAAAGGCCGATGGCTATCTGGGCTTTGTGTCTTCGCCTGGCCCGGCGATCAGGGCGTTGGTCGAAGACATCAACATCAAGCGCAAGGCGGCTTATTCCAAGGAATCGCTGGCCAACGGCGCTACCGTTGAGGAAATGGCGTTGCGCAATGGCTGTCGCCTGATTGGTGAACGTACAGTGGCGGGCGAGAAATATCAGACGCCAAGCGGCCAGTGGAAAACCCGCGGTGCTGAACGGCCAGAGCTGGACCCGCGCTGCCCGTAAGCGCGCTGAACGACGAAGATTAAGATAGGGCCGGAGCCATGCTTTCCGGCCCTTTTCTGTAAGTTTTTGCCTTGAAATAATGCAGCTTGCAGCCGGAAGGTCACACTAAGGTCTCACCTTAACGGCTTCCGACGAACCACGTTTCCGCGAATGTTTTGATATCCAAGCTGATTGCATGCCCATACAGCTATCGGGCGGTTAACGATGTTGCCCGCGGACGCTGACAGACGAAATCCTACATTGCAAGCACCGTCCCGTGCGCACACCATATTAAGGCCAAAAAATGCA
>JANONL010000165.1:0-3712 GCA_031420815.1 Sphingomonadales bacterium
CGCCGGAACCCCGCCCCCGCGCAGCGTCATTTCGCGCACGATATCGTCGAGTTCTTGCGTTTCGACCCCCGGCACAACATGCGGCACCAGCGCGTCGAGTATCTCTGCCGCCAGCCGTCCGGCCTTGCGCATGCCCTCAAAACCCTCGGCCCCGTGCAATTTGATAACCCCGTCGCCGGATATGCCTGCCTCTGCGGGCGTGACGCTTACATATTGATCCATGTGGTGGATATAGAGGCTTTTTCCGCGCTTTGCGAGGGGGCAGTTGTCGGCTATCGCACGCCCATGACAGAATCTCGAATCTACACCGCCGCGCTTGTGATTATCGGCGATGAAATCCTATCCGGCCGCACGCAGGACAAAAATATCAGCCAGATTGCGTTGTGGCTGAATATCCAGGGCATTCGCCTGCGCGAAGTCCGCGTCGTGGCCGATGTCGAGGAGTCGATTATCGAGGCGGTGAATACGCTGCGTGCTCGCAATGACTATCTGTTTACGACCGGTGGCATCGGCCCGACGCATGATGACATTACCGTCGATGCGATTGCGGCGGCCTTGGGTGTCGAGGTGGTTATCCACCCCGAGGCGAGTGCTGTGCTGCACAAATATTACGAGACACGCGGCGGGATTAACCCCGGCCGCTTGCGGATGGCGCGGGTGCCCGATGGGGCGGACCTCATTGCCAACAAGATGTCGGGCGCGCCCGGGATTCGCGTCGGCAATATCTTCATCATGGCAGGTGTCCCGCATATTACCGCAGGCATGCTCGACGCGCTGACTGGCACGCTGGAGGGCGGAGCGCCTTTGTTGTCGCATCAGGTCGGCTGTTGGGTGGCGGAGAGCGAAGTGGCGAGCTTGCTCGGCGATACCGAAAAGGCGCATGAGGGATGCCAGGTCGGCAGCTACCCGTTCTTCCGTGAGGGCAAGGTCGGCGCGAATTTCGTGGTGCGCACGACCGACGCGCACAAACTCAACCAATGTGTTGTCGCGCTAAGAATGGGGCTAAAAGGCCTCGGCTATGATAGTGTCGACGGTGGAATTTAGGCGGCGGTTGGTCGGTCCGTTCATCTGCAGTCAACCCACCCCTGCAATATAGGAATGCTATGCGCAAAATCTCCCAAGCTCTCATCGTCGCAGCCTTGCTGCTTTCCACGTCCGTTTATGCGCAAAAGGTCACCCCCGTTGCCGCGTCTGCAACGAAGCCGATCAAGCAACCGTGGCTTTACGAAGGCAGTGATGTTCCGGTCGATACAACGTGGACTTTCGGCGAACTGCCAAACGGCCTGCGCTATGCGGTAAAGAAGAACGATGTGCCGGCGGGGCAGGTGTCGATCCGTGTTCGCATCGATGCTGGCGCCTTGCACGAAAATGATGATGAGCAGGGCTTTGCCCACCTGATCGAGCATCTCTCGTTTCGCGGTTCGACCTTCGTACCCGATGGCGAGGCCAAACGCATCTGGCAGCGGTTCGGCGTAACCTTTGGCAGCGACAGCAATGCGCAGACAACGCCGACACAAACGGTCTACAAACTCGACCTGCCCAATGCGACGCCCGAAAAGCTCGACGAGTCGATCAAGATAATCTCCGGCATGATGCGTAACCCGCGTATTTCCGACACGTCGCTGAATGCTGAACGCGCTATCGTGCTGGCCGAGCTGCGCGAAGGCAGCGGCGCGCAACTGGTCTATAGCGATGCGATCCGCGCCCATATGTTTCAGGGTCAGCGACTGGCGAACCGTTCCACAATCGGCACGCCGGAAACGCTGCAAGCCGCCGATGCCAAGCGCCTGAATGCCTTTCATGACCGCTGGTACCGCCCCGAAAACGCGGTCGTGGTGATGGCAGGCGACGTTGAGCCGGCCATGCTTGCGGCGCTAGTACAAAAATATTTCAGCGATTGGAAAGGCGATGGCCCGCGCGCGTCGGAACCCGATTTCGGTAAACCGACAGCTAGCGGCGCACTCACCAGGATTGTCGTCGAACCCACTTTGCCGACCACAATCAGCATGGCCTATGTTCGCCCTTGGGAAAAAGTCGACGACACCATTGTCTATAACGAGCAACTGCTGATCGACGCGCTTGCCACGCAAATCATCAATCGGCGGCTTGAGGTGCAGGCGCGCAGCGGCGGCAATTATCTGTTTGCCCAAGTTGCGCAGGAAGACATCTCGCGCACCGCCGATGCCACGCTGATTTCGGTCACGCCGATCGACAACAAATGGGAAGCAGCGACCAAGGATGTGCGCGCAATAATTGCCGATGCAACCGACAACCCGCCTTCCAAGGCCGATATCGAGCGCGAACGGACTTTGTTCGCCAACGCATTGCGCACGATGGTCGATAGCTATCCGTTCGAGGCGGCGTCGAAACAAACCGACGATATCGTCCGCGCCGTTGATATCCGCGAGACCGTCGCTGCGCCGCAAACAGTGATTTCGGTTTACGAAGGCATGAAGGATAAATTCACGCCGGAAAGACTGCTGGCATCGACCAAAATGCTGTTCTCCGGAACGGTTACGCGGATGCTACTTTCATCGCCATCGCCGCTACCCGATGTCGACAAACGTATGGCGTCGGCGCTGAAGACTGCGGTGACGGCGAACAAATCGGCGCGACTGGCCGAAAGTGCGTTGAGTTTCGACGCGCTGCCGAAGTTGGGTGCGCCTGGTACAGTAACATCGCAACAGACCATGCCACGGCTCGACATGACCAAGCTGGAGCTATCCAACGGCGTTCGCGCGCTTCTCTATCCGAACAAGGCCGAGAGCGGCCAAATTCGAGTATTGGTACGGTTCGGCAAGGGTTATCAGGCAGTAACCCCCGCGCAAGGTGATCTGCTTTGGGCAGGGCCGCTGGTGCTCGGCGAGAACGGTGTAGGCCAATTGAAGCGCACCCAGATTGATCAGATGGTCAATGGCCGCCGGATTGAACTGAACTTCGGGATCGATAGCAATGCGTTTGAATTTTCGGCAAATACCCGTGCTGACGACCTTGCCGATCAACTCCGTCTGATCGCGACAAAGCTAGAACAGCCCGGTTGGGATCCACTGCCGGTCGAACGCGCAAAGTCGCTCGCGAAATCGGGCTATGACAGCTTTGAAATGTCGGCGACATCGGTGCTGCAACGCGACCTTGAATATTTGCTGAGCAGTAAAGATCCGCGCTGGAAATCGGCAACGCCCGCCGATGTTGCAAAGATCGACGCGGCAAAGTTCAAGGCATATTGGGCACCATTGCTGGCCGAAGGGCCGGTTGAAGTGATGCTGTTCGGCGATTTCGATAAAGCGGCTGCAACCACTGCGCTGCAAAATAGTTTTGGTGCAATGAAGCCGCGTGCGGCTCTTGCCCCGTCGCCAGCCGCCCTGACGCTGAATTTTCCAGCAACCACCGCTCTGGTTCGGCTCAACCATAAAGGCCCAGCCGATCAAGCGGCGGCGGTTGTGGCGTGGCCGACCGGTGGTGGCCTTGCCAATATCAGCGAAGGGCGCGAGCTCGAGATACTCGCCGCTGTTTTCCGCGACCGGCTGTTTGAAAAATTCCGCGCAGAGCAGGCGGCAAGCTACAGTCCCGACATGTCCAACAACTGGCCCGATGATTTTACCAGCGGCGGTTATCTTATGGCCTATAGCCAAGTGAAGCCTGCCGACGTTGATCGCTTTTTCGCATTTGCCAATGAGGTCGCTGTCGATCTTGCCACCAATCCGGTCAGCGC
>JANONL010000166.1:0-14333 GCA_031420815.1 Sphingomonadales bacterium
TGTAGGTAACCGGTGGTGCGCAGTTCATTCACCCAAAAATCAAAACATTCTATGCCGGTTTCGCCGTCACAGGCAGTGGCCAAACCATAAATTTTTCGCGATTTTTGATATTCAAGCTCTACCAGATACTGCTGCCAGACCGCGGGCCGTTGTTGCAACCAACCCTTCCAATATGTTCGCCAGAAAACCTCCTGAATGAACTTTTCCGCAACGGCGGGGCTGTGCGCCGTCAGCACGGCGGCGATGACTTCCTGCTCCGAAATAAGGCGGTGGCGGATGTACGGCGACAGGACCGAAATGTTGTCTCGCCGATCCGGCCCGTAATCGAAGTTGCGTTGCTCGGCATAATGGTGACCGGCTGTTGGCACGAAGCGGTCGAGCGCCGCCAGCGCCGCACTGCGGGTTGGTTCGAATGTGGTCATGGCAGCGCGACCATGCCGAGGACCAATGTTAGTCCACCCAGCCCCAACGACAACGCCCATCGCATTTGCATCCACCCGACGGGTAGATGGCACTGCGTTTGCAGCCAGCGATCCACTAGCGGCGAAAAAATCAGGCAAAGCCCCAGCAACAGCATCGAAGGCCCCGGCCAGTCGAGACCCCATATCCACGGCAGATAGCTGAGGAACGCAATCAGGCTCGGCGCGACCGCAGCGAAAAATATCGGCCCTGCACGCGCGTTCTCTTTTCGCGCGATGACGCCAAAACCCCACCAGATACCGCCGAGAAAGCTGAAGATAAATGCGGCATAGCCATAAGCGCTGGCCAATCCGATCCAGCGCAGTTCATCGCTAACGAAAACCATCGCCGCTGCAATGATTTGCGGTAACAGCCCGGCATAGCCGGCGACATGCGCGGCACGGGACAGAGCGGGGACAGTTCTTAAAATTGCATCGGTCATCACCGTGCGGCTATCGCAATCTGGGACCGTATGCGACCTAGGCTTTTACCTATGTGGCAACCCTTAACAGGTCGAGGAATCGTGCTGCCTGCATGAACTCGGTCTCACGGTCGTTGCGGTTCTTGGTGGCGAAATAATCTTCACCCCATAATTCTTCTTGCCAGATTTCATCAAGGCACGATGCGGTCCACAGATCTTGTGCGGTCCCTGCCCGCTCGATCAGCGCCAATGTCGCCACTAACGACCCCGACAGATGCGCAAGCTTCGCCATCGCCGCCAGCTCAAACGTCCCACGCGATGCAACAGCGGCTTTAAGTCGCACCGCTGTTTCAGACGGCTGCGGTTGCGGCATGATGCCTTCAACGACATTAAATGCGACATCATAGCGCTCCCGAGCCCAATCGAGCCACGGTTCCCAAACCTCCGCCTGCCGCGCCGCCAGCGGTTCCCCTGCCTCGGCGCGGTAGCAGAACAGGTCGGCTTCGCCATAAGCGGCAATCGCGTCCACAAACGTCGTGTATTCCGGCCCGATCCGGTCAATCGCGGCATTGGAAAACCCGGTCATCGGCATTGCCGCAGGGTCGATTTTTTCGGCTACCGCTTCCCATTCGGCAATCACCGCATCGGCCAGAGCCTTGGTCGGCACCATCAACTCCGCACGTAGTGGCGTTTTTACAGGCCTGCCATCAACCCGGATCGCAAGGCCGTAAGCGCTTTGCACGGTCGTGACTTCTTTCCAAAAACGCCTCATGCGGTGGGCGGGCTTTTCCAGCGTTTTGCCAGAATCAATGGCAATATGATGAAGTCGAGTATGCCAATCGCGAAAAATGCGTACCCCGCCATAAGAGGCAGACCGAAAAGTCCTTTAGTTATTACCCCCATACCGATGGCAATCAGTACCGCACCCGACAGGCGTAATAACCCCAAAGCAAAAAACCGCTGCTTTGCTTTTGCTTCTTCCTCGGCAGTCACTCTTGCTCTCCCAACATCACCGCAAGTTCGTCCATGCTCTCGGCAATCCTGTCCGCCCCCGCCTCGCGCAGTTCGGTGACCGGGTGATAGCCCCAATTAACCCCGATGGTGTGGCATCTGGCGGCCTTGCCCATGTGGATATCGTACACGGTATCGCCGATCATCACCGTCGAATTGGGGTCAGCCCCGGCATCGGCCATCGCCTGATAAATCATCGAAGGATGCGGCTTCGACGGGTGGCGGTCGGCGGTTTGCAAGGTTACAAACAGGCCCTTGATTGCGTGATGGTCCAAACATCGCTCCAATCCGCGATCCGATTTGCCCGTGGCGACACCTAGCATCCAGCCATCCTCGTCCAGTTTGCTCAGCAAGCCTGCGATACCTTCATAAAGCGGCTCATCGACCAGTCCATTGCCGCGCAATATATGAAACGCCGCCTTATAGCGCTCGGCCAGATCGCGGTGGAGCACATCCTCACTCTCAGGCAACAACGTCCGCATCGCTTCCACCAGACTGAGCCCGACAATCCGCCGTGTACGCTGACGTAGTGGTGGCACCAGCCCTGCATCCTCGAACGCATGCTCCATCGCCAGACAAATATTTGCCTGACTGTCCACCAGCGTCCCGTCGCAATCGAACAACGCGAGCCTGTTCATCCGCCGTCATCCTGAACGTGTTCCAATATCTTAATTCCGACCGCGCCGAAAAGGTAAGATGCTGAAACAAATTCAGCATGGCAAAGTTGGAGAAGGTTCATTCCGGCAAGTTCCGCATCAGATGTGCAATCGCGCGGTTGCCCGCTGCCTCTACGCCATCGGCCGCAGCCGCACGGACCTCGGGCGACTTGTTCTGCCCCAGCTTTACGGTGCTGCGCCATGCGGTGACGGTCATTTCGAACCCGCTAATGCCGCGCAGCAGCTTGTCGAAATAGCCAGCGGACATTTTATCGCGCGTCCAAACCGGCTTAGGCGCGAGCCGTACTTCCTGATTTGCCGACAGCGCATCAACCTGCGCAATCAACGCTGCGTCGTCCATTTTCTGCACCGGCCCTTGCAGTTCGAGTGCGACATAGTTCCATGTCGGCACCTGATCGTCGGTGCCGTAGTAATCCGGACTGATGTAGCCGTCGGGTCCATTGACCACGAACAACGCCTCCGCCCCGTCCAGATGCTTGGCCAGCGCATTGCCGCGCGCGATGTGGAAACCGATGCGTTCGTCGTCCAGAAATACAAACGGCACATGCGCAACGCGTGGGCCGTCAGGGGTGGTCAGGAATACCATGCCAAAGCCGATTTCGGCGGCAAAGGCGCGCATGGCATCTCGGTCTTCCCAGCGGAATGCAGCATTCGGGTGCACTATGGCTTCCTTTTGGGCGCGGCCTTTTTGATTACCGGCTTCTTTGCCGCAATCTTCTTACCAGCAGCCATTTGGCTACCCTTGGCAGGTGCGCGCCTCTTATCCTTTGGCTTTTCGACTAAAACCCCACGCGACCTGCGCTCACCCTTGCGTTCCTTGCGCGCCGATTTGGCGATGTTTGCTGCCACGCGTTTTTTGCCCTCCGGCGTCTCGGCAAATTTCGGCGCGTCAAGCACCAGCGCGTCGCCCATTTCCATCTCGAAACCCAGGTCGGCGAAGCTGTCCGCCATATGCGGCGGCAAATCTGCGCGCACGTCGATCTGGTGGCCTTTGGGATGGTCGATCCGCAACCGCCGCGCATGAAGGTGCATCTTGCGGCTAATTGTGCCGGTCAGAAACGCTTCCTTACCGCCATATTTGCCGTCGCCGACAATCGGATGGCCAATCGCCGCCATATGCACGCGCAGCTGATGTGTGCGCCCTGTGTAGGGCTGCAACTCGACCCACGCGCAAGTATTCCCGGCCCGCTCGACAATGCGGTAGCGCGTGCGCGCAGACTGCCCGTCTTTTTCATCGACATGCATTTTCTCGCCACCGCTGCCCGGCTGCTTGCCAATCGGCAGGTCGATGAAACCATCCTCGATTGCGGGTACGCCGACAACCAAGGCCCAATAGACCTTGCGCGCCGTCCGCGACGAAAACGCCTTGGCAAAATGCCCCGCTGACCGCGCCGTACGCGCCAGCAACAACACTCCCGATGTGTCCTTGTCGAGCCGGTGGACGAGCTTTGGCCGGTTATCGAGTTCGTAGCACAATGCGTCCATAAACCCGTCGACATGCGTCTCGGTCTTGGTCCCGCCCTGCGTCGCCAGACCCGCCGGTTTGTTAATCACCAGCGCCGCGTCATCCTTGTGGATCACCAACGCTTGTGCAAATTCGGTCTCGTCGGCGGTCAGCTCGCGCCGTTTGCGCGCAGGCCGTGCAACGACTGTTGGGTCGGCAGGCGGCACACGAATGGCTTGCCCTGCGGTCAGCCGGTCGCCCGGCGTCGCGCGCTTGCCGTCGACGCGCAATTGCCCCGTTCGCGCCCAACGCGACACGATGTTGAACGAAGCGTCGGGCAAATGCCGTTTGAACCAGCGGTCGAGGCGAATGCCGTCGTCATCGGGTTCGACGACAAATTGGCGGATGCCTTGCCCGTCGTCTTTAACGTCTTGCTTGCTCATTTTATACTTCCGTTCGTGCTGAGCTTGTCGAAGCACGTTTGGTCAACTCTGTCCTTCGACAGGCTCAGGACGAACGGGGGGGAGATCGTTTGAATCATGCCGCCACCGTGCGGACCAATGCCATACCGGCAAATAATGCCACTAACGCCAGAACCACTGACGCCAGCGCATAACCTGCTGCAAGTGCCAGCTGCCCGCGTTCGGCCATCTGCGCCATTTCAAGGCTGAACGCGCTGAAAGTCGTGAACCCGCCTAGCAACCCGACGCCAAGTAGCAGACGCAGATCATTGCTGCCCGTTCCCATTCGCGCCAACCACCCAGCGAGCAAACCCATCACAAATCCGCCAGCGACATTGGCGGCAAAGGTAGACCACGGCCAACCAGTGGCACTAACCGGTAACATCCGGCCCAACTGGAACCTGAGTGCCGCGCCAACCGCGCCGCCTGACATAACCAGAATTAAAGATTTCATGCCGCATCCCTTAGCGGCAGTTTATCGATACTTGAAAGAAAATCATGCAGGACCGCGCGCCGCGATCCTGCCGTTATGCTGCTTGCTTTGCAGGATAGCGTTTGTCGGTCTGGGTGAACGCCCTGCCCAGAGCGATCAGGTTCCTGAAAGAAATGCCACTTTCTGCGACAGCCTTAGATGTATTCATCACGGCCAGACTGCCCACCCGCTCCCCGTGTTGATTGCGCAAGGGTATCGCGACCAGAAAACGAATGTCGTCCGACGGCCAGTGCCGCGCCAACATGCCAAGGGTTTCGTGCGTCTTGGTATCGGGAATAACCAGCGCGCGATCTCCGCACAGTTCATTACACGCCGATGCGAAACGCGCCAGATTGTTCATCAAATCGAGGCCATGGGTAGCAAATGTCTGCACACCATTTTCGTCACAAAAAGCCGCCAGTGCGACTGGGACGCACATGGTTTTTGCGATTGCCGACAAGCTGATCCGGTCCAGAGGCGATGCGTTGCTTTGTGCCGCCGGAGCACAATCCCTGTCGTCGCTCACAGCTATGGCAGCAACCAAACAGTTATGGGCAAGCTTGTCATTCAAGATACGGTGCGTTTCGGCATGATACATATTTTAGCTCTCTGTTCTAATTGCGCGGTTTGACCCGTGCTTACGGCAGGTCGACAATGATGATTTTTCGCGCGTGAGGGTCATCGGGCCGTGTTACATGACCGTCGGGTCCGATATACTTTGTCACACGCGCTTGCCGACTGGAGGGTGGTTCATTGCGGTTGACAGCAATAGTCAGAATTGTCGCCGTCGCCGTCGCGGGCCTTTGAGTGGATGCGTTAGCCTTTTCTGATTGCAGCGCGGGGACCAGACCGACGACTGCAATAAGCGCAACAGCGAACAAGCGACAATTCATGACCGTACTTCTGGCGGTTTATCAGCGGCTTCATAAGCTTGAAACGGGTTTTAACGTTCTGGAATGCCGGATAGCGTCGCAAAGCGTTGGCTAAAACGATTGTTTTATTCTTTTCAGAAACTGTGTGTATAACAATTTTACATCTGTTACTCGTTGAATGTAACAGTTACGCAGGATTTGTAACGGACCAGACCAGAAGGAACCAGATAACCATCATCACAGGCAAATAATTGACATGTCATCAGAAATACGGTCAGGTCTGGGCTCATCCTTGCGGATAGAGGCCGAAGCAGTACTTAAAACCGCAATGTTTCGGCGTTCACCGGTTTTATCGAAATTACTCCGATTTTTAATCGAGGAAACAGCAGCGGGTCGTGCGAATACGCTAAAGTCCTTTAGTGTGGCCATTGACGGGCTCGGCAAGCCATCAAGCTTCGATGCGATCAGCGACAGTTCGGCTAGAGTTCAAATGGGTCGTCTCCGCCAGGCGCTGGAGACCCATTATTCGCAGCATGGACCGTTAGATAATCTGTGCATTTACTTGCAGCCTGGTTCGTATGTCGTCCGTCTTGGTTCGCTTGCTACAGCATACCCGACGCTTTACCGGCCTTTATCGGCAGCGTTAAAAACTCCCGATTTCCCCGAACCAGAACCGAGCGCGCCGGTTGCGCCCGTCCTTACGGATACTGTAGTGCGTCCGATAACCGCCGCACCGGTCCGGTTCAGGAGATACGTCATCGGGGGCGCGGCGATCTTTTTTGTAGCGTTGCTTGGACTGGGCGTTGCTTGGCAAGACGGCCGAGCAACCGACACCGCCCAGTTCAGCCCGATATTGGAATTAATGCCCATCGATACCGATGAGAGCCAGGACATGGCAGCAGTTTCCCGCATAGTTTCAGCTACTTTTGACGATGGCTTACCCCGCTTCAAACTTGCCCGAGTTCGCGTAATGCAGGCCGATGCAGCACTAGAAGATACGAATATTGAGGACCGGGTTTACCAGCTGAATACCCAAATTGTGCAACACGAAGGGCCTTCTAACGTATTATTCCTGCGCTTGACCGAGGCTGATACAAAAATCACTATCTGGTCGCGAGAAATGGCAATTCCCAAAGAACCAGAAAGCGTTGCTGATGCCCTAATTCCATTATTGGCTGAAATAAATGGCCCATTTGGCATCATCGCAACGCGCGGCAGGACGCTCTTCAAAGACGTCAACAGCGGCGGCTATGCCTGCCTGATCAAATATTTTGGATTTTTGAAAAGCCGCGATCACACTATAGAGACGCAAATTTCGGCTTGTCTCCAAAAACCGGTCGAAGAGATACGGCTTCGCGCCACGATATTCGCAGCGCGGGCATTTTTTGCTCTTGAATCCCAGAAGGGTCAAAAGAACCCAAAAGCCGCATTGATTGAAGCGCGGCAATTTGCCCGTCGCGCGGTGGCGGCAGACCCCAATGATGGGGCAGCGCGTTATGCGATGGCGCGGCTGGCTTATTTTAATGCAGACTGCGTTTCAGCCCGATTTTATACCAAACAAGCGGTCGAAGCTAATCCAAACAGTCCGATAATCTTAGGCAATCTTGCCAGTCTTGCACCGCAATGTGGGTATCAAGACGCTGGTAAACTGCTTGATCGGGCATTTCTCATCCATAACGATGGCGATGCGAATGACCGTCTTCTGCTCGTTTTGGCAGCGCTCTCGCAAGGGCGAGCCGACAAAGTTGCAGAGTTGTCGGAAACGAACGTGCTGCGGTCCGGAAACCAACGTGTGCCATATTATCTGACCGAAACGCTTATCGCTGCTTCGCAAGATCGCCAACAGGATGCAGCACGTAACTGGAAGCTTTTTTCTGACGCGTTGCCCGCGCAGATGACAACGCCCGACCAAAAATTGCACCGTGTCATCTTATCCCCGATGATGCGCCGCAGGCTCGTGGGATATCTGGATAGCAAAGGTGTCTTTGAAACAACGCTGAAATAAAAAAAACGGGACGGCACCTCTGCCGCCCCAGTCGCTTCGGTCTGTTAAACTTTTTTACCGCCCGTTGTTCGCCACGATGTCGACCGACGTACCGCCGCCAGAGTGCGGGTTGAAGGTGATGAAATAAGCACCACCATCATTGTCACGGGTGCCGCCGAGCGCATGTTCGCCGGCGCGGACCTGATACTCGGCAGTGAAGCCCGATTTTCGAGCGCGCGTGTAATAATAGTCAACCACATTTTGCATGGCGGCAGAGGTGGTAAATGTTGCGACGCGGATGTCGCAGATACCGCCGTCAACGCCGCCAGCCTCTTTCACTCGACCGCGCGGGTAAACCGGAAATTCGGCAGGCATGCGGTTCGCCCAGCCTGCGCCATATTGAAGTTTGGCATCGCATGTGCCCTTGCCACGGGTTACGCCTTGGTCTGCGGCAAGCGCGCCTAATGTTTTGCCCCGGTTTGCACCGCAGCCGTTACAATCTTCTTCGGCCACCACCGTGGGCTTTGGTGCGTGCATCAGCTTCGCGCCATTCAGCGCCTCGATCGAGGCATCCCCTTCATAACCGCCATCGGCCGGAATTGCGCCCGACAACGGTTTTTCAGCAGCCTTAACCGTGTTTACATTGGCGCTACCGGTCAGGTCGGGATCAACGAGGATACGGTCATTGAGCGCCGCGTTCATCGCCGGGTCGCTGCCCTTTCCGATCAGTTTGTTGTCGAGTTCAGCCACTGCCGCCTCATCGCTGTTGCCCCGGCCACACGCAGCCAGCGGAAGCGCAAGCGCGATACTTACGAGTAAGGGCAGGGTAAGGCGGGGAAAGGCACGCATGATGCAGGCTCCTAATAATATCATGATCTCACGCTGCGGTGAGGCATGCACAAAAGCTAGCCTTAAAGGTGGTTAATTTACCTGCCGAGTCGCATTTACCCTAAGCCGAGCATCGCTGTGTGCCAGCGCGGGACAGGTGAAGCACAACCGCTTAACGGTTTACTTCACGACCCCGCGGTAACTGACCGAACTTTTGGCGCCGGGTGCGATAGCATCGGCAAATACCCAGCGGACATGCGTCACATCGTCGGGAACCGCAGCGCGCAGCGCCTCGACGCCGGTATCCGCCGCCTTGGACTTGACCATTAACAAAGCCAGCTTGCCCCAGCTCGCGCCACCATCGACCGAAACCTCGGCCCAATCCTCGGTCACCGCGACAAACGTCACCGGGGCCGGAATAGGGTTGGTTGCGCGGAAGCCAGAAGCGGCAACGGTACCCGCGTTGCTGACATTGAGCGTGAAGACCACTTTGTCGCCGGGTACGACGACCACGTCCTTCGGGTCACGCAGAGCGACCTTTTCTTTGTTCGTCGCATCCCGCTCAACGCGCTCGATTTTCACGTCGCTCGAAAGGGTTACCGGCGGTTTAGCGGCTGGCAGGACCTGCGCCCTGGCCGAACCAGCCATCGCCAGCATGGATCCCGACAGCATCGCACCGGCGAGCGCGACGGCATAAGCGATCTTCATAAAAGCCTTTTTCATTGTTTTAGTCACATCCCTAATAACTCTGGTCCGGTCGCCCGCGCATTATCGCGCAATTCTGGTTAACAGGTGGTAAATCGGACAACCGAAGACCGGATGGCGGGGATGAGTACTGGCGCTGAATGAGGGGGCGGCTACTTCACTTGCGCCCAAACAGCTTTTCCACATCATTCAACGCCAGCTTCACCCATGTCGGTCGCCCATGATTACACTGCCCGCTTCGCGGAGTGATCTCCATCTCGCGAAGCAAAGCGTTCATTTCGGTTACCGACAACACACGCCCTGCCCTGACCGATCCGTGGCAGGCCATCGTCGCTGCGACATGGTCGATGCGTTCCTTAAGCGACAACGCCTCGTCATAGGCGGCGAGATCGTCGGCCAAGTCCTCGATCAATCCTTTCGCATCGCCTTGCCCGAGCATAGCCGGAGTTGCGCGCACCAAGATTGCTGTGGGGCCGAAGCGTTCTAGTTCCAGCCCGAAAGCCGACAGCTCGGCAATGCGCGATTCTAAACGGTCGCACGCCGGTTCGTCGAGCTCGATCACTTGCGGTAGCAGCAGCGCCTGTGACGGAACCGCGCCGCCGACCGCTTCCATGGCCTTGCGCATCCGTTCAAGCACCAGCCGTTCGTGCGCTGCATGCTGATCGACGATGACTAGGCCATCCTCGGCTTCGGCAACGATATAGGTATTGGCGACCTGCCCGCGTGCTACGCCTAACGGGTGACGCGTGCCTTCGGGCACGGGTTCGGATGCCTGCTCGGCACGGCCGAGTAACGGCGCAAGATCATCGTCCATTCCAGCAAAACCGGACCGGGTTTCGGCCAACGACGGGTACGCTGAACGCTGCCCGTAATTCCCCTGATAAGCGGCAGGACTGGCGTTGAAGAAAATATCGCCCTGCGCGGTCGTAACCGGCTCTCTTTGCCAGTTCACGTCCGCCGCAGGGCGTTGCACCGCGCGGAAACCGGATTGATCGAGTGCGTGGCGCAGGCCAGATACGATCATACCGCGAATGAGCGCTGGTTCGCGGAACCGCACTTCGGTTTTCGCAGGATGGACATTCACATCGACCTCGGTCGGTGGCAGATCAAGGAACAGCGCCACCACCGCATGCCGGTCCCGCGCCAGCATTTCGGCATAGGCACCGCGCACCGCACCGATCAGCAGCCGGTCCTTCACCGGGCGGCCATTGACGAAAAGGAACTGGTAGTCCGCAACGCCGCGATTGTAGGTCGGCAGGCTGGCGATGCCGCCGAGCCTCACCTCTTCGCGTTCGAAATCGAGACCTACACTGTTGTCGATCAGTTCGCCGCTGGTCAGCGCCGCCACGCGTTCGGGGCGGGTCATTCCGGCCTGCACAGCCAGTGTCCGCCTTCCATCATGTTCCACATTAAAGCCGATGTCGGGCCGCGCCATCGCCAGCCGCTTCGTGATATCTAGCGCGGCGCCATATTCGGCGCGCGGGCTGCGCAGGAACTTGCGACGTGCGGGCACATTGCCGAACAGATTTTCAACCCGCACCCGCGTTCCGGGCGGCAAGGCGACAGGCCCTTCGCCTACGAGAACTCCGTGGTCCACGATACGCTTCCAGCCGCCAGCCGTATCAACGCGACTCTCCAGCGTCATCTTCGATACGCTGGCGATCGATGGCAAAGCCTCCCCCCTGAAACCCAAAGTCGCAACCAACTCGATATCTTCACCCGGAAGCTTCGATGTCGCGTGCCGTTCCAACGCCAATGCCATGTCGTCGGGCGTCATGCCGCAACCATCGTCGGTGACTTCGATCAGATCGATGCCGCCCAGTGCCAGCCGCACCGAAATCGACCTAGCACCCGAATCGATGGCGTTTTCAATCAGTTCCTTCAACGCGCTGGCCGGTCTTTCCACCACTTCACCGGCGGCAATCCGGTTGACCAATGCTTCGGGAAGTCTTCTTATTGACATCTGCGCGTACGTAGCCCAAGCGCCGCTGGCAGGCGACTCCTAATCGTTCGCAATCCAGCCAAAATACCTGTTTAGCAAAACAGCAAATTCCGCTAGGACCGCGCGATTGAGCAGGGTATCGCCACAAAGATTCTCACCCGCCAAGTTTTACGTGGAAAACATCGATGATATTTAACAAATTTTTCCGGTTCGCATCGCAAGATATGGCGATCGACCTCGGCACCGCTAACACAGTGGTATATGTCCGTGGCCAAGGCATTGTTTTAAACGAACCTTCTGTAGTTGCAATCGAAACGCTCAATGGTATCAAACGTGTTAAAGCCGTTGGCGACGATGCCAAGCTGATGATGGGCAAAACTCCCGATAGTATTGAAGCCATCC
This sequence comes from Sphingomonadales bacterium, assembly GCA_031420815.1. Classification (GTDB taxonomy): domain Bacteria; phylum Pseudomonadota; class Alphaproteobacteria; order Sphingomonadales; family Sphingomonadaceae; genus Sphingorhabdus_B. Next base: position 11,679 of record JANONL010000166.1, read on the forward strand.
GTCCGTTGCGCGACGGCGTCATTGCCGACATAGATGTCGCCGAGCAGATGATCAAATATTTCATCCAGAAGGTGCACGGCAAACGCCGCATGTTTAGCTATCCTGAAATCGTTATCTGTGTTCCGTCAGGTTCGACCTCGGTCGAACGCCGCGCCATTCGCGATGCCGCATCCAATGCGGGCGCATCCGAAGTGTTCCTGATCGAAGAACCGATGGCTGCAGCGATCGGTGCCGACATGCCTGTTACCGAACCTATCGGTTCGATGGTCGTCGATATTGGCGGCGGTACCACCGAAGTTGCCGTGCTTTCACTGCGCGGGTTAGCTTACACTACCTCGGTCCGCGTTGGCGGTGACAAGATGGACGAATCGATTGTCTCCTATGTCCGACGACACCACAACCTGTTGATCGGCGAAGCCACTGCCGAGCGGATCAAAAAGGAATTCGGTACCGCGCGGCCTCCAGCCGATGGCATCGGCCAGACAATCCACATCAAGGGCCGCGACTTGGTCAACGGTGTTCCCAAAGAAATCTCGATTAACCAGGGCCAGATCGCTGAAGCACTGAGTGAGCCCATCGGTACCATTCTCGAAGGCGTCCGCATCGCGCTGGAAAATACCGCACCCGAACTCGCCGCCGATATTGTCGATCAGGGCATCGTCCTGACCGGTGGCGGCGCGCTGATGCACGGTATCGATGAATATCTGCGTGATGAAACCGGCCTACCTGTAACTGTCGCCGAAGACCCGCTGACCTGCGTTGCCATCGGCACCGGCAGGGCGATGGAAGACCCGATCTTCCGCGGCGTCCTGCTGACCGCTTAAGGCGAGTTTGCGAGGATGGCGCCGCCGCCCCACCGGCGCCCGGGGTTTTCCCGAAAGGCGCAGTACAGCCTGTTTGCGACCTATGTTGTCGCGGTTGCGGGTACGATGTTTGCTGCCTTGTTGTTGGTTATATCGGTCGCAGATCCGACCGGATTTGCTGTGTTGCGTTCGGGGGCGGCCGAGGTAACGGCACCGGTTGCCCGGTTCTTTAATAGCATACGTCGGACGGCCAATGACGTCGGCGGCGGTATGTCGGCCTATTTCGACGCGGCTTCAAAAAATGCGGCATTGACTAAAGAGGTGCTAAAGAACCGGACGAAATTGGCAGAAGCAAAAGCGCTGCGCGTGGAAAATGCGCGGCTACGCGGCCTGCTAAAACTGGAAGCCGAAACGCCCGAACGCGTTGCTATCGGGCGGCTGATAAGTTCAACCGCGTCGAGCAGCCGACGCGTGGCAACGCTTTCGATCGGTGCCAATTATAACGTCGCCCGCGCCCAGCCCGTGCGTGGGCCATCTGGGCTAATCGGCCGCGTTGTCGAGGTCGGTCCAACGACTGCAAGAATTTTGCTCATCACAGACGCCGAAAATTTGGTGCCTGTGATGCGTGCCACTGACGGCCTTCCTGCCTTTGCAACAGGGCTTGCTAACGGGATGGTGGTAGTTAAGCCGCTAAATTTGGGCGAAAGTCCGTTCAAGGTCGGCGATATCATTGTAACGTCAGGCAATGGCGGGCTTTATCCGCCCAACATTCCTTTTGCTAAAGTTATAAAAAGGACGAGCGACGGTGCACTGGCGCGACCACTCGCTGACCCGGGAAACACGCCTTACGCTATCGTTATGAAAAGCTACCAGCCGGTTGCACGCGACGAGCAACAGGCGGTTGCCCCCGATGGTAAAACCGAACCGGTAGCCGAATGAAAAACCCGGTGACCGCGCTGCGCCTGCCAATGCGTCCGGGGCGTGAATATGAAACCCGCTTCGACCGCGAGCAATCCACGCTGAAGATGCTGGCCATCCCGATCGCATCGGTTGTGCTGTGTTCGATGCTCACGACGCTGCCGTTCCTCACAACACAACCTTTGTTGCCACCGTTCGGTTTGATGATGATGCTCGCTTGGCGCTTGATGCGGTCGGGCCTTTTGCCGATGTGGGCCGGCTTGCCATTCGGGTTGGTTGACGACCTGTTCAGCGGTCAGCCTTTTGGCAGCGCTGGGCTTATCTGGTCGCTTGCCATGTTGGTGATCGAGCTTGTCGATACCCGCGCGATCTGGCGCGACCATATCCAGAACTGGTTTGTCGCATCGGTGCTGATAGTTCTCGCTCTGCTTGGCGGACTGTGGATTGCCGGGCTGGCGTACGCCCGACCCGACGCTTTAGTTTTACTGCCCCAAATCATGTTGTCGATATTGCTATATCCGCTGGTCGTGCGAATATGCTCGCATTTGGATAGTTGGCGATTGGCAACATGAAGGGCGAAAAGCAGGTAACCACAGGACAGCTGGATTTCACCTTCACCCGCCGCGCGATGTTTGTGGGCGGCGTGCAGGCAGCTATTGGTCTGCTACTCGCCGGTCGCATGTCGTATATCGCAGTCGCGGAGAACGAGAAGTACAAGCTTCTCGCCGAAAGTAACCGCGTCAATCTAACCATCATTCCGCCGCGCCGGGGGTGGTTTGTCGATCGTTACGGCAAGCCTATCGCCACCAACCGGGCCGACTTTCGGGTTGATATTATTCCTGACCGGCTAGTGGACAAAGACAAAACGATTGCGACGCTGGCCCAATTGCTGGCCTTGGTACCCGACGACGTCGACCGGATTAATCGTGAGCTG
>JANONL010000167.1:0-1557 GCA_031420815.1 Sphingomonadales bacterium
ACCGACAGCAAGATCGAACCGCCGAAGCGTTGCAGGAAGTGGCGGTTGACCTTGCCTTTAACCCCGGCGCGACCCAGCTGATCGACGGCAGGCGATGCCAGCGCAATGGTCACCCCGTCGGGGCGCATCAACCGGGTCCAGACGATGAACACCCGCGACGCGCCTTGGGCAACGCCTGATTCATACTGGCCTATGACACGGCTCCCCGCCGGGATTAGGACTTCGCCCCCTTCGAAACTCAGGACGTCGCGCTGGACTATAGCCCGCGCGAAGCCAGGCAGGTCGGAATTCAAAGCGGTTTCCATCGCCGCTGCTATCATTGTGCCTTGTGGTATCAACCGGTTGAGCCGCGGAAGCTGGACCGCTTCGACCATCTCGACATCTTCGCGCGACACGCGCGCCGAAAAATTCTCCGAATTTGAAAGCTCCGGGCCACGGTCGGCTGGCGCGACCGGCGCGCCGACGGGTGTCCCGCTGGCAGGGGCTGGCCTCGACGTTCCGGCTTGCGCAAAATCGACAATGAGTATCGGCGGCCGGGCGCGTTCCGGTTCGCGGATCGGGGCAAATGGCGATGGCGCGGCAACACGCTGGAATGGCGACGCGGGCGCGGCGGTTGGAGTTGGGACAGCGCCGACAGCGGCCACGGGGACGGGTTGCAACGTGGCCACCGGCGCGGTTGGTTGCGGCAACGGACTGGCATTGCTTGCCGACGCATTGCTCAGGCTTGGCAGGTCGCTATCCTCCTGAGCCGTGGCCGAACGCGAACTGGCCATGATCAGAAACACCAATATCCCGAGCAAACCCAGCCCGCCTGCCACTACACCGCCCGGCACTTTGCGCGGTGACCGAGCAACTGCCAAAGTCTTGATCGGTATCTCTTCGTTCATTTTTCAATCCCATCGGAACGCCGCACCGTGGCGACGCGTTTGCCTTCGCGCAAAGTGAAGATCGCGGCCAATTGCTGAACGACTACCGTTCGCCCGCGCATTGTCGAATTGACCAAAGCTTCGTCTTTTCCCGGCTTGCCCATGAAGATCGCCGGTATCGCCACTTCTTCGGCAAATTCGAAATAGGTCATTCGCCCGTCATCCCATATCCGCGTAGGCAACAGTCCGGCATCGCCCGCTTTTGCATAGTTGGAATTCTCGGTGATAGGTGCTTGTTCCACAACGACTTCTGCGGAGAGGACAACAGGCGGCGGCGGATATTCGAACCGCACCACCCAAGGCGTCGATGCGCGCCGCGGCCCGGTATCGAGCGCAAAGATATAGCGCCTGCGGTCGGTAAGCACCGTCATGTTGGTCGCCGTGTTCTTCAGCAATGGCTTGAGGAACAGGTTGCGCGCGCGCTTGTTCGGCACCACCTGCCACGCCAGCGCATCGCCGATGGCGACATTCTCGATCCGCTCGTCGGGGGCGAATTCGACTGTAATCTGCCATCCGGGCGCACCCGTTATGCTGATGATTTGATCAGGGTCCCAGAACACCGTCTGCACATGCGCGTCGGGCATTTGCGCCTGTGCTGGCACGGCAAGCACCAAGGCTAGAGCGAGCAGCC
>JANONL010000168.1:0-2965 GCA_031420815.1 Sphingomonadales bacterium
ATGGTCGCGAAGGCAGGCGGTGCCGACAAGATCGCTGCCATCGGCATCACCAATCAGCGTGAGACAATTGTGTTCTGGGACAAGCGCACCGGCGAACCGCTGGCACCCGCCATCGTCTGGCAAGACCGGCGGACGGCGGATATTTGTGCCGCTCTGAAAGAACAAGGCGAGGAACCGGTTGTTCAGGCGAAAACCGGGCTTTTGCTCGACCCCTATTTTTCCGGCTCAAAAATCGGCTGGGCACTGAAAAACTGGCCACAACTCAATGACGCAGGCAAAAATCTTGCGGTCGGTACAGTCGAGAGCTACCTAGTCTTCCGCCTGACCGGTGGGTTGCATGTCAGCGACGCCACCAACGCCAGCCGCACTGCGCTCATGGCAATCGGCAGCAGCGGGTGGGACGACGGTTTGACCGACCTGTTCGGCGTGCCCCGCGATATCCTTCCCGAGATAGTCGACTGTGCAGGCAATATAGATACCACCCTGCCCGACCTGTTCGGTGGAGCCATCCCGATTTGCGGTATGGCTGGGGACCAACAGGCCGCGACCATCGGCCAAGGCTGCTTTTTGATTGGCCAAACCAAGGCAACATTTGGCACCGGAGCTTTCGTGCTGACTCAAACGGGCCGGACATTGCGGCAATCGAAGAACCGGTTGTTGTCGACTGTGTTGTATCAGTTGGGCGGCGAACGCCATTACGCCCTGGAAGGCTCCGTCTTCGTCGCCGGAAGCCTGGTGCAGTGGTTGCGCGATGATCTGGGCTTAATCGCCCACGCCGCCGACACCGAGCCGCTGGCGCGAAGCGTGCCTGACAATGGCGGCGTTTATCTCGTCCCCGCGCTCTCGGGACTCGGCGCTCCACACTGGCAGCCGAATGCACGCGGAGCCATCAGCGGACTGAGCTTCTCCGCGAAGAAGGCGCATGTCGCGCGTGCCGCTCTGGAAGCCATGGCACACCAGACGAACGATCTGAAAACTGCGTTCGCCGCCGACGGTGCAGACTGGGCCGAGTTGCGCATCGACGGCGGAATGGTCGCCAATGACTGGATGGCGCAGGATTTGGCGGATATGCTGGCGATCGATGTCGAGCGACCGGCCTTTATCGAAACAACGGCTTTGGGTGCGGCGATGTTGGCAGGCGTTGGCGCGGGGCTTTACCCTTCGCTCGAAGACGCAGCGGTCATGCGCGGTGGCGTTACGCGTTTCACGCCGCAGCTCGGCGCAGATAAACGCGATGCGCGGCTGTCCGGATGGGCCAATGCGTTAAAGCGGGTATTGGAATAGCAGCTAAAGTTGCACACTGACTGAAATCAGCCGATCTGAAGCGCCACCGACATGCACACCATATTCTCCTGCTTCCAGCCGCCAGCTGTGCGTTGCCGGATCGCGCCATTTCAGCGTGTCCAGCGCAATGTTGATATCCACCGGCACTGTCGTGCCCGCAGCCACCGTGATGCGCTTAAAGCCCTTTAGCAGTTTTGCCTGCCGCTCCACCGCCGCGCCCGGAAAGCTGACATAGGCTTGCACCACTTCATCGGCATCGACTGTGCCGTTATTGGTTACCGAAATATGCATCTCGATATGGTCGCCGTCCAAACGCGCAGTCAAGCCCGAATAGCCAAACTCGCCATAGCTCAGCCCGTGACCGAACGCGAACCGCGGCGTTGTGCCGTTGCGGTCGAACAACGAATAGCCGTGCCACATGTCATAGGTAATCGCGTCGGCATCCTTGTCGAAGAATGGATAATCTGCAGCCGAACTCGCCACTGTGAAAGGTAATTTACCCGACGGAGACACCTCACCGAACAGCAATTTCGCGAGCGCAGTTCCACCTTCCATACCCGAGTAGAATGTCTGCAAAATAGCGCCCGCATTATCGTGCCATTCCTCGACCATCATTGCCGAGCCCGATACGATCACTACAATTACCGGCTTGCCGCTTGCTGCCGCTGCTTCGATCAGAGCAATTTGTTCAGCGCGCAAGCCCAGATTGTCACGGTCGCCGCCTATTGTCTTGGCGCGCGCCTGATTGCGCAGTTCGTCGGGTATGTCGGCCCCCAGCGCGATATCGCCGGGAATGAACTCGCCCTCGTCGACCGCCGTGTTGCCGACCACGACGACCACTGCATCGGCTTCATCGGCGGCGGAACGTGCTCCGGCCAAGTCATCCTCATCGCCTATGACTATACGTTCGGCTCCCAACGCAGCGGTCAAACCGGCCAACGGCGTCACCACATAAGGTGGGCGTACCTTGCTTGAACCATTATCGCCGATATTGTCGAGCGCAGCCAGCTTGCCCAATACCGCCAGCGTGCCAATGGAGGCCTTGTCGAGCGGTAACACCGCATCGTTTTTCAGCAACACCGCAGATTTCTCGGCTGCCTCCAGCGCAACACGGATATGCGCTGGCGAGGCGACCAGTTCCATGCCGTATTCCGGCAAAGGGTCCACGGCGCAGGCAAGGCGGTAATATACGCGCAATATGCGCTCGCAGGCCAAATCGACAACTTCCTGCTCGATCGCTCCGCTTTCGACCGCCGCGATCAAGGCAGCGCCGAACACGCGCGGCTCGGGGTTTTCGACATCGAGACCGGCCGCCGCACCCTTCACATCGTAGACGCCCATCACCCAATCCGAATGGACAAAGCCGTCGAAACCCCATTCACCGCGCAATATATCGGTCAGCAATTCGCGGTGCTGGCCACAATATTCGCCGTTCATCTTGTTGTACGCGCTCATCACAGTCGCGCATCCGGCGTCGACTGCGTGTTTGAAATGCGGCAGATACACCTCGTGCAAAGCACGCTCGTCGATCTGCACATCGACCTTGAACCGCCCGTTTTCCATCGAGTTCAGGGCAAAATGCTTTACTGTCGCCGCCACGTTGTGCGTCTGGATGCCGTTCGCCGAAGCGGCGCCCATCTCACCCAGATGAAACGTATCCTCGCCGTACGTTTCCTGCGCG
>JANONL010000169.1:0-3913 GCA_031420815.1 Sphingomonadales bacterium
TTCATGCGTCAGGCTGGCCCATAGCAAATAGCCGCCGGTCGAATGCAGCACGCCCTTGGGTTTGCCGGTGCTGCCCGAGGTGTAGAGGATGAACAGCGGATCTTCGGCGTTCATCGGTTCGGGCGGGCAGTCCGCGGTCACTGCTTCCGCCGCCTCATGATACCAGACGTCGCGGCCCGCCTGCATCGGCATGTCGGCACCCGTTGCTTTGACCACGATAACCGATTTCACGCCGGGGCAGGACTCGACCGCCGCATCGACATTGGTTTTCAGCGCGACCGTTTTGCCGCCGCGCCGCCCCTCGTCTGCGGTTACGATATACGCCGAATCGCAATCTTGCACGCGTCCGGCGATGGAATCTGGCGAAAAGCCGCCGAAAATAACCGAATGGATCGCGCCAATCCGCGCGCATGCGAGCAAGGCAAATGCCGCTTCCGGGATCATCGGCATGTAGATGGTGACGCGGGCGCCCTTGGTGACGCCCTGCGCCTTCAGGACATTGGCGAAACGGCAGACTTCGGCGTGCAGTTCGCGGTAGGTGAACTGCCTTGACGCTTCGGACGGATCATCCGGCTCCCAAATGATAGCGACGCTGTCGCCGCGTTCGGCCAGATGCCGGTCAATGCAATTCGCGCTCGCGTTGATGCTGCCATCGGCGAACCAGTTGATGTGGAAATCAGCTTCATCGAACGACCAGTCGCCCGCAATCGTTGGCGGCTTGACCCAGTCCAGCCGCTTGGCCTGTTCCAACCAGAAATCAGCCGCATCGGTAATCGCTGCTTTGGAAAGCGCGTGATACTCCGCTGCATTCACCCGCGCCGATTTGGCCCACCCGGTGGGTACAGGATAAGTCGCTCGTTCGGTCATTGTCTCTCTCCGCAACCCACGATTCTATTGTGCGGTAGCGACAGCCGATGTCAAAGGCAAAGCTTCAGAAACACGCGAACACCGCCCATTGAAAAACCCGCCACTGCACGGGGCAGGGCGGGTTTGTCCGTTAGCAATACCAGCGCCAGATTTACTTGGCAGCTTCTTTCATGTCTTTACCCACTTCTTCAACCGCGGCACCAGTGGCTTGGGTTGCGTCAGCTGCGGCATCGGCAGTCGCGTCGGCAGCATCACCAGCAGCGTCAGCGGTTGCGTCGGCTGCGCCTTCTGCAGCGTTCATTGCGTTATCGGCGCCTGCTTCGACTGCGTTACCGGTAGCATCGACGGCTTCGGCGGTTTCTTCAGCAGCCTTGTCGCCTTCTTGACCACACGCAGCGAGCGGTGCCATCAGGATAAGAGCAGCAGCAGTTGCAACCATTTTGTTCATTTTCTTCATTCTGTTTCTCCAATTTCCCATATATCCCTCGCGGGAATGGAGGGGTTAACGGATGAATGGGCCACCGCGCAACTATTTTTCTATGCCCTTGGCTTTCCCCCACGACCGCGCGGCGGTGTAACCGAGATAGCCGGTGCCAAAGAGCGCGTAGAGTGGTTCCGGCAGTCCGTTCAGATATGCATTCATACCCGTCGCAATGTTGGCCGCTGCTTCGGGTCGGACGGCGGCGATCAGGCCCATCGGGATCGCCCACAGAATCATAGCGTAAATGACATAAAGGAAGCTGGGCCGGGCACGGCTGGTCCACGGGTCGGTCGATTGGGCTTCGGCGAGGATCGCGGATAATTGCGTACGCAGCGTTTCCATCTCTTGCCCGCCTTGTAGCTTGATGAGCTCCAGTTTGGCCGCGTCGCGCGCTTTGGGGTCGGGAAGGATCTTGTCGATCAGGCTGGCAATCGGGCCGATGATGGATTCGATAAGGGGCATATTCTTTCTCCTGTTAGATTGGAAAGTCACACTAAGGTCTCACCTGAACGGTGCAGCTATCCGATACGGTTCGCGAGCCAACCGTAAAGAAAAGCTTCTTGCGACGGACGGGTTTCAGCAAGCCGGACATAATGTGCGCCTTGCAACGCTTCGACCGCCTTGAGCAGAACGTCCTCGCCAGCATCGCCACGCTGACGGAAAAAGGCACGAAGCGCGAACATCGTTGCCGGGCCACTCCTGCGATCAACAGCAATATCGCCATAATCGCGGGCATTGCGGTTAAGCGCATTCAGCGCGCGTTGCAGAAAACAGGTGGCTGTTCCGGTGCCCATGTTGATACCAGTATCAAACAACTCCGCGGCCAGTTTGGGGGCCAGTTCGGCAATTTTGTCGAAACCGGGCGCGATCCAGTAAAGCCGTTTGTAAATGGCGGAAGCGTCGCACTGGGGTAGCAGGCGCATGTTGTCCATATAGCCCTGCCGCCGCGCCACGGCTTCGGTAATGCCCCAGCGGGTCGGACCGCCACGGTCGGCGGGGTGATCGACATAACCGCCCTCGCGTTCAATCACGTCTTCGATTAACTGGTCAATCATATCGGTCATATTCGATTCTCACTTTCGCGAATCATAATAACCAATATGGTTTGTTGTAGGACAGCAAAAAGTGCATAGCGGTGCAGCGCGCTACTTTGCGGCGGTAATCGCGTATTTTTCTTTGAGTACCGGACTAACCGGGAAGGCACTCACCATCGCGTTCGCGCAGCCAGTTGTGTGCCTTGGTTGCCGCCACCGCACCATGTCCCATCGCAACGCTAATCTGGTCGAGCCCCTCAACCACGTCACCGGCGGCGTAAAGCCCTTCGACCCTCGTGCCAAATGGCGCAGACATTTCCAGTTCGCCGCTCGGGCAAAATGAAAGGCCGAGCGCTGCTGCCAGTCCGGTTCGCGGTGTAACGCCGAGTGCTGGATACACCACGTCGAATGACAAAGGTTGGGCGTTCTCCTCCAGATAGACATCCATGCGGTGTGGCAAAGCGTCGAGCCGGGCGACCGGATGTTCGACGACGGTAATCCCGACTTCACGCATAGCGGCCAGTTCGCCTCTATCGAGTTCGGCAAAATTTAGCGGCACCAGCGTAACGTCGCTCGAAAACCGGCGGAGGAATAGCGCTTCGGCGGCACCCTGACTGTCACAGCCGATGACCCCGATTGCGGTGTCGATATGCTCATACCCGTCGCAAACCGGACAGTAACGCAGTATTCCCGCCGCAATCGCCGCCTGATGTCCACCCGTATCGATCTTGATTTCGTTATGCGCGACGCCCGTCGCCAATATCAGCGACCGTGTCCGCCATGACCGGCCATCGCCGGACAGAAGTTCGAACCGATCGCCGTTTTGCTGTGCAGACACTATTTCGGCTTCGGCGACCTCCGCCCCGAACCCGGTTGCGTGTTCCGACATTCTGGCGACCAGGTCGGGGCCGGTTACACCATCCGGAAAGCCAGGTGCGTTGTGGGTCTTGGGGATCCGCAGTGCGCGAGCACTGCCATCATGCAGCACCAGAACTTTGCGCCTGAACCGGGCCATATATAGTGCCGCAGTCAATCCGGCAGGCCCGGCGCCAATAATGATGCATTCCCACGTCACAACCGGCACCTTTCAAAAATGCGACGACGCTATCAGTTGTGAAGCCGCTACACCGGGAACAGGCGGCACCGCGCAAAGTTCCGGGTGATTGGCTAAACCAGCAATACCGTCGATCCGGTTGTCTTGCGCGCTTCGAGATCGGTATGTGCCTGCGCCGCATCTTCCAATGCGTAGGTCTGGCCGATATTGACCTTAATGATGCCTTGCCGGAACATGTCGAACACATAATCGGAGCCTGCTGCACGTTCGGCAGCGTGGGCGTAATAGTCGAACAATGTCGGGCGGGTGTTATACAAAGAGCCCTTCTGCGCGAGGATACCGAGATTTACGCCGCTTACCGGCGCGTCGGCATTGCCGTAATTGACAATCAGCCCGCGCCGTCTGGCGCTATCGAGCGAGGTTTCCCAAGTCGCCATCCCGACGCCGTCAAACACGACCTCGACCCCCTTGCCATTG
>JANONL010000170.1:0-1906 GCA_031420815.1 Sphingomonadales bacterium
GCGCTGCAAAGCCGCAAGGTCATTCACATCATGCCCTTTTTCGATTTCACCTGGGCGGAAAATCGTGGGGTTTCGATGGGCTTTCTCGAGGCCGGGAGCGATACGCAGCGGTGGATGCTCGTTGGCCTGACCGCAGGGATAGCGGCAATCGTCGGCGTCTGGATGTGGCGCGAAAAGCTACGCGGAGAGGTGCTGGCGCTGGCGCTCGTGCTCGGCGGTGCGCTCGGCAATATCGTCGACCGCGTGCGTTACGGCTATGTCGTCGATTATGCCGACCTGCATTTCGGCAGTTTCAAGCCGTTCTGGATTTTCAATCTGGCCGATGCCTGTATCACCATCGGCGTGCTGATATTGCTTGCCCGCGCCTTCCTGATGCGCGAAAAGGCCGCTGTTCAGGAACCTGCAAGCAGCGCGGACATAACGGAGAGACCATGACGCCGAAACATATCATTCCTGCCGCTGCTTTGGCCGCGCTTGCCACGCTTTCGGGCTGCGGATCGTCGGGGGTTTTCGACCGTCAACGTCCCGATGAATTTGCCGTAACCCGCGCCGCGCCGTTGGCTGTGCCCGCCGAATTCACTTTGCCTGCGCCGCAACCGGACGCGCCGCGCCCGCAAGGCGGCGATACCAAACAACAGGTGCTCGACGCGATGTTCGGTACCGCTAAGCCCAATTCCTGAAAAACGGTTCTTGACAAACTACCCCTGACGAACGGATTCATGACGTGATGAAAAACAAACTGGTCCTTTTTGGCAGCGCGGCAAGCGTGATGCTCGGGCTTTCCGGCTGTGCCTCGGTTGGTAACGCAGCAGGAGACTTGTGGAACTGGGACATCACGAACAAGCAGGCGGCAAGTCAGCCTGCGTCCAGCCGCGCCGCACCCCTTGTCGTTCCGCCAGATTTTGCCCTGATCCCTGCTCAAGCTGGTGCGCAGCGTCCGCAAGAAGCGGGTCAGGAGCAAGTGTTGGAAGCGCTGTTCGGTGGCCCTGCGGCGCGCTCGGCAGTTGAACGCTCGATTACCACTTCGGCCGGAACCGGCGAGGCGGGCATCCGCTCTTCGGTCGGCGACCCAAAGACCAACACGGTCAACAAGGGTTCGATAACCCGCGACATCATCGCCGCACCAGAAGGTGACGGGCAGACCGCGCAGGCGGTTATTCCGGGCTGATAATTGGGATTTGGGCGTTACGCCCGAACCCCTGCCTCCTCAACACCGGCGCTGTTATGGCGCAGCGCTTTCAGCACCGTCTCGACAATCTGCGGCGCGTTGAGGCCTGCTTCGTCATATTGCTTTTGCGGGTTGTCATGTTCCTGGAACATGTCGGGCAGGCGCAAGGTGCGGATTTTCAGGCCGGTGTCCATCAGGCCTAGGTCGCTCGCCAGCGTCAACACATGCGCGCCAAAGCCGCCGATTGACGCTTCCTCGACCGTCACCACCACCTCATGTGTAGCGATCAGACGGCGGATCAGGTCTTCGTCGAGCGGCTTGGCAAAGCGCAGGTCGGCGACGGTGGCGCTCAGGCCTTTTGCCTCAAGCGTATCGGCGGCCTTGAGTGCTTCTGCCAGGCGCGTGCCCAGTGAGAGGATCGCAACCTTCTTGCCCTCGCGGACAATCCGGCCTTTACCGATTTCGAGCCGCTGAGGCACTTCGGGTAGCGCCACGCCGGTGCCATTGCCGCGCGGATAGCGGAACGCGATTGGCCCGCTGTCGTGGAGTGCAGCGGTATAGGTCATGTGGACCAACTCGGCCTCGTCAGCGGCGGCCATCACCACGAAATTGGGCAATGTCGCCAGATAGGTCACGTCGAACGAACCGGCATGGGTGCTGCCGTCCGCACCGACCAATCCGGCACGGTCGATGGCAAAGCGGACGGGCAGGTTCTGGATGGCGACATCGTGCACCACC
>JANONL010000171.1:0-10233 GCA_031420815.1 Sphingomonadales bacterium
GCCGGGTTGCGCGTCATAGTCTGTGTTGGAGAAACGTTGCAAGAGCGTGACGCTGGACAGGCGTTGACCATCGTTTTGGCCCAGTTGGAACGGTCGCTGCCCGACAACAGCGCGGGGGATTGGCTGAGCATTGCCTATGAACCGATTTGGGCGATCGGCACCGGCAGAATTCCCGAAGACAGCGACGTTGCAGAAATGCACGGGGCGATAAGACGTCAACTGACAGGGCGTTTCGGCGAAGCGGGGCAGAGTATCCGCATTTTATATGGAGGATCAATGAACGGCGATAATGCGGCAGACCTGCTTGCTATTCCAGACGTCGATGGCGGGCTGATCGGCGGCGCCAGCCTCACAGCGGCGAAATTCGGACCCATTCTGGCGGCTGCCGCCGATTCGCCCGAATAGCATTGAAGATTACCGGAGCAGTCGCTATATGGGCGGCATCATTGGCCCTCTGGGCGTTTTAGTTTCGGAATATTTTCATGGGTCTGTTTGATTTTCTTATCGTTGTTCAAGGCATTATCGCCGCATCGCTGGTCGGTGTTATCCTGATGCAGCGTTCCGAAGGCGGCGGCCTTGGCATGGGTGGTAGTCCCTCCGGCTTGATGTCTGCGCGCGGCGCGGCGGATTTCCTGACCCGCATGACGACAATTCTGGCAACCTTATTTATAGGCCTCTCGATTGCGCTCGCGTTTGTCGCAGCGCGTGAAGGCGCATCGGACGGTATCGACGAAACCTTGCAGCGCACCGAAGCACCTGCAGGCGGGACTACGCAAACTGCACCTGCTGGTGCTGCGCCCGCAACCGGCGCGCCGACGGTTGACAAGGCTGCTCCGGCACCTGCGACCGTCGCGGTTCCGATCGACAAATAAGCGCTTGCTGCGGCGCGCGTTGCCCGTTGTGCACAAGTTTATTTTACCGAAATAGATTCGCCTGCTTGTCATTTGCCCTAAACGCCGTTTAAGCCTTTCCTCCCATGACGCGGTTCATTTTTATCACCGGCGGCGTGGTCTCCTCGCTTGGCAAAGGTCTTATGGCAGCGTCGCTTGCTGCTCTGTTGCAAGCGCGCGGATACCGTGTGCGCATCAGGAAATTCGATCCCTATCTCAATGTCGATCCGGGGACGATGTCGCCGTATCAGCATGGCGAAGTCTATGTGACCGATGACGGCGCGGAAACCGACCTCGACCTTGGTCATTATGAGCGCTTCACCGGTGTTTCGGCAAAGCAATCCGATAACGTGACATCGGGCCGGATATACCAGCAAATCATCCAGCGCGAACGCCGCGGTGATTACCTTGGCGCGACGGTGCAAGTGATTCCGCACGTTACCGATGCGATCAAAGAGTTCGCCTTGGCTGACACCGACGATCTCGATTTTGTGCTCTGCGAAATTGGCGGCACAGTGGGCGATATCGAATCGCTACCGTTTATCGAGGCGATCCGACAATTGCGCAATGACTTGGGCCGTGAGCGGACATTGTCGGTGCATGTCACATTGGTGCCGTATATTGCGGCAGCGGGTGAACTAAAAACCAAGCCGACCCAGCACAGCGTCCGCGAACTGACCTCGCTCGGTATTCAGCCAGATGTATTGCTGTGCCGGTGCGAACATCCGTTACCCGACGGCGAGCGCGCGAAAATTGCGGCGTTCTGCAATGTCCGCAAAGAAGCGGTGATTCCTGCGCTCGATGCCGAGAGCATTTACGCGGTACCGCTGCAATATCATAATGAAGGCCTCGACAACGAGGTTTTGCGTGCCTTCGGCATCACGGATGCCAAAGAACCCGACATGGCGCGCTGGTACGACATTATGGACCGGTACCATAATCCTGAAGGCGAAGTGACGATTGGCGTGGTCGGCAAATATGTAGGACTGCAAGACGCGTATAAATCGCTGCACGAGGCCTTGGTACACGGCGGCATGGCCAACCGCGTGAAGGTCAACATCAAATGGCTTGATGCCGAACTGTTCGAAAATGAGAGCGAACTGGCGTCGCGGCTGGAGCCGATGAATGCGATATTGGTGCCGGGCGGCTTTGGCGAGCGTGGCTCCGAAGGCAAAATCGCGAGCGTCAAATTTGCGCGTGAGCAGAATGTGCCGTTTTTTGGTATTTGTCTTGGGATGCAGATGGCTTGCATCGAGGGCGCGCGGAATACAGCGGGCATAACCGAGGCCTCCACCACCGAATTCGGCGAAACGAAAGAGCCGATTGTTGGTTTGATAACCGAGTGGATGACAGCGGAAGGCCTTCAGGAACGCAAGGCCGGTGGTGACTTGGGCGGGACAATGCGTCTCGGCGCTTACGATGCGCGGCTAGATGGCAACAGCCATGTCGCAGCGATTTACGGCACAACCGAGATTTCGGAGCGCCACCGCCACCGGTATGAGGTGAACGCGCATTATGTCCCGGCGCTTGAAGCTGGAGGATTGAATTTCTCGGGCATGTCACCCGACGGCACACTGCCGGAAATCGTCGAGCGGCCTGACCATCCGTGGTTTATCGGCGTGCAATTCCATCCGGAACTCAAATCGCGTCCATTCGCGCCGCATCCGTTATTCGCAAGTTTTGTTGAAGCGGCGGTGAAGCAAAGCCGTCTGGTCTAAGAAAAACGCAGCGTTGTAACGGCAATGGTTGTCTATTTTATCCAATTATTTTGAAAGACTGTCACATTATAAGTGTGACCGCGCAGTTCACGGCGTCATCGACCCAATTGCGACCCGGGCCGATGATACGTGAGGAGGCACCCTAAAGTGCCTGGGGCGGTCGGTTTATCCGGCCGCCCCGAATTTTTTAGCTTAGGCGGCTTTTCCGCCTTTTTTCACTGCTTTTTGAGCTTCACCGTCGTGTTCGATAACGGTGGGCGCGGTCTGGCCGCCGATTGCAATTTTGCGTGGCTTCAACGCTTCCGGCACTTCACGGACGAGCGAAATCAGCAACAGACCATCGGCCATATCGGCATTGGTCACATGAATGTGATCAGCCAACTGGAAGCGGCGTTCGAAGTTACGGCTGGCGATGCCCATGTGCAGGAAATCGCGGTTATCGTTGCTTTCGGTGTCTTTGCTACCGGAAACGATTAGCACATTTTGCTGCGCGGTGATTTCGATTTCGTCAGCTTTGAAACCGGCCACGGCGACGGTCACCTTATATTCGTTCTCGCTGGTGCGCTCTATGTTGAACGGCGGATAATTCTCACTCTGCGCCGCGCGGCCCGAATTTTCGAGCAACTCGAACAGCCGGTCAAACCCAACGGTGTTGCGGCGATAGGGGGTAAAATCAAAACGGTGCATTACAAATTCTCCTGTATGAGCAATCTGGTTGTTTGGCAGACCCGATATCCGGCGCCTGCTTCGGTGTTATGGAACTCTTCAAGAGCCTCCGATTGTCAAAATGGGAATTGCCTGCAAAAAAACAAGACCGCCCGGAAATATCCGGACGGCCTCGCTTTGCAGCTTTGCTAGCGCAGTGTTTCAGTCCTCTGCCGGTCCCCACCGGCGGGTCTGACTTTCCCCCTGAACCCTCGGCCACATTGGCGGTCGACGAATTCGGACTTCTCAATCCTCTCTTGCGCGACAGATTGCAACGCCAACCGGTTTCATACCGACGCTTTTTCAAAAGCTGTTGCACAGACGCAACAATGCTTGCCAGCGCGAAACGCCGCACCTATTAGCGCAGACATGCCAAACTGCACGAATTTACGCCGTCCATGATCTTGTCACGTTATGAACGGATGGTGGCGAAGCGTTACCTTCTGCCTGGCAAAGGCGAGGGGTTTATTTTCCTCGTCGCAAGCATCAGTCTGGTTGCGGTCGCGCTTGGAGTCGCGGCACTCATCATCGTCATGAGCGTGATGAACGGCTTTCGCGCCGAGCTGTTCGACAAGATTGTGGGCCTTAATGGGCACGCGGTGATACAGGGCTATGGCGGGCGGCTCGACGGCTGGCAAAAAATACTTGCCGACACGAAAAAGACACCGGGCGTCACCGACGCGACCGCGCTGATCGAGCAGCCGTTGCTCGCCACCTATAACGGACGTTACGAGGTGATATTGATGCGCGGGATGAGTGTGAAAGATATTCTGCGTAACGAAACGCTCAAAGGCAAGATAGTAGCCGGCAGCATCGAAAGCCTGAGCGTGGGGAGCGGACGTATCGCAATGGGATCGCGGTTGGCGCAGAATCTGGGCGTCCAGGTCGGGCAGACGCTTACCATCACCAATCCGCAGGGCCGCACCACCCCGTTCGGCACCGTCCCGCGTGAAATATCTTACGAAGTATCGGCAGTGTTCGAAATCGGGGTGTATGATTACGACAAGGCGTTCGTTATCATGCCGATCGAGGACGCGCAGACTTTGATGCTGATGGGTGACCAGATCGGGATGATCGAGATCAAGACCGAGGATCCAGACAAAGTAAATGAAATTTTGAAGCCGTTGCTTCCCAAAATCAACAACAAGGGGTTGGTGGTCGACTGGAAGAGCATGAATGCGTCTTTGTTCGAGGCGCTTGCGGTCGAGCGGGTAGCGATGTTTGTCGTGCTGTCGATTATCGTACTGGTCGCGGTGTTCAATATATTGTCGTCGCTGATTATGCTCGTGCGCGCCAAAACCCGAGACATCGCAATCCTCCGCACTATGGGGGCGTCGCGCAAATCACTCCTGAAAATTTTCATTACGGTCGGGGTGCTAATCGGCTTCGGGGGGATATTCGCGGGCATGATCGTGGGTTTCATCTTCCTCTATTTCCGCCAGTCGGTGGTCAACGCGATCCAGTTTATGACGGGTCAAAATCTGTGGGATCCCTCGATCCGTTTCCTCACCGAACTGCCATCGCGCACCGACCCGTTCGAGGTTCTGGCGATTTGCGGCCTCGCTTTGCTGTTCAGCTTTCTTGCGACGCTTTACCCGGCGCTGAAGGCCGCGAGCACCGATCCGGTGCAGGTGCTGCGCTATGAGTAACATCGTCGAACTCATCGACGTCCGCCGCGAATTTGTGCAGGGCGACGTAACCATCCACGTCCTGCGCGGCGTCAATCTGTCGATTGGTAAAGGCGAATTGGTCGCACTGCTCGGCCCCTCGGGTTCGGGTAAGTCAACTTTGCTGCAAGCCGTGGGCCTGCTAGAAGGCGGATTTTCCGGATCGATCAAGATCGACGGCGAAGAAGCCAGCGCGTCGAGCGTCGACCGCCATACCGAAATCCGCCGCGAAAAACTGGGCTTTGTCTACCAGTTCCATCATCTGCTTCCCGATTTCGACGCCATCGAAAATGTCATCTTGCCGCAGATGATTGCAGGGCTTAGTTTAGAGGAAGCCAGCGAACGGGCAACCGAATTACTGGGCAAGCTCGGCCTTGCCGAACGGCTGCATCACCGACCTTCCAAATTGTCCGGCGGCGAACAGCAACGCGTCGCCGTCGCCCGCGCGCTCGCCAACCGTCCGAAGCTGGTTCTGGCCGATGAACCAACCGGCAATCTCGATGAAAAAACCGCCGATATCGTTCTGGCGGAGTTTATGGCATTGGTCCGCGATGAAGGCTCGTCGGCGCTCGTCGCGACGCACAACGAGCGAATGGCGGCCAAGATGGACCGCGTGGTCAGGTTGCATGACGGCGTCTTGACCAATATTTGAGGGGAGAAGAACATGAGCGTTTTCGATTTCACCGCAGCTTTGCCCGGCAACAAAAGCCAGGACCTCGCCGACTACAAAGGCAAAGTCTTGCTGGTCGTCAACACCGCGTCGAAATGCGGGTTCACGCCGCAATATGAAGGGCTAGAGGCGCTGCACCGCAAATATGCAGACCAAGGGTTCGAGGTCATCGCTTTCCCCTGCAACCAGTTCGGGTCGCAAGAACCGGGCGACGAGGAAGAAATCAAGAATTTCTGCTCGCTGACCTATGACGTGACCTTCCCGTTGATGGCCAAGGTTGACGTCAATGGCGACAATACCGATCCGCTCTGGGCCTATATGAAGCAGCAGCAGGCTGGTCTGATGGGATCGCGCGGGATCAAATGGAACTTCACAAAGTTTCTGGTCAACAAAAAGGGCGAGGTGGTGGCACGCCACGGCCCGCAGGTGAAACCCGAGGTGCTGGCGAAGGATATTGAAGGACTGCTGGCGCAGCCTGCCTGATTGTCCACAGCAAAGCCGAACACACACGTTGTCGAATC
The DNA here is from genome assembly GCA_031420815.1 of Sphingomonadales bacterium. GTDB lineage: Bacteria > Pseudomonadota > Alphaproteobacteria > Sphingomonadales > Sphingomonadaceae > Sphingorhabdus_B. The sequence continues at coordinate 6,172 of JANONL010000171.1, forward strand.
GCACAGGTCATTTAATATAGCAGAATGGCTTACGTCCCCTTCGTTCCCCTGCGCGTCTTCTCGGCGTACACCATGCTGGAGGGCGCGATCGAGCCCAAGGAAATTGGCGATGCGGCAAAAAAGCTCGGCTTTCCGGCGATTGCAATTTGCGACCGCAACGGACTTTACGGCGTTATGCCGTTTCAGGATGGCGCGAAGTCCAAGGGTGTCCAGCCGATCATCGGCATGCTGCTTGGCATAAGGCGGCCTGATCGTGGTGACGGCAATTTTACCCGCGACTGGCTTGCGGTCTATGCGCAGGATTCAGGCGGCTATGACAATCTGTGTCGTTTGGCGTCGATGGCGCATCTTGACCGGCCCGAAGAACTCGACGCGCATGTCACGCTTGAACAACTGGTTGGCAAGACCGACGGCCTGATTGCACTGACCGCAGGCGGCGAGGGGGCTTTGGCGCGGTTACTTGCGGCGGAGCAGGCGGATGCAGCCTCAACCTATCTCGATACGCTGCAATCGCTGTTCCCGGATCGGCTTTACGTAGAACTGAGCCGGCGGGGCGACGCCACTGAAGAAGCCGCAGAAAATGCGCTTATCGATCTGGCTTATGCGCGCGAACTGCCGCTCGTTGCGACCAACCCCGCCTTTTACGCCGAACCGGATTTCTTCGATGCACATGATGCAATGCTATGCATATCCGATGGCGAATATGTCGAGAATGACGACCGCAGCAAAAGCAGCCGTGAAACGTGGATTAAAACTGGACGCCATATGGGCGAGATATTCGCCGATCTTTCTGAGGCGCTGGCCAATACTTTGGTGGTTGCGCAGCGTTGTGCAGCGGTGGCCCCCAAACGCGATCCTATCCTCCCGAGCCTTGCAGGCGATCGTGGTGCCGAAGACCAGCAATTGCGCGACGACGCGCTGGCTGGCCTTGAAATGCGGCTTGAGATTGCAGGCATTAGCGATACCGACGAGAAGCAGGTTTATTATCACCGGCTCAAATTTGAAGCCGATGTAATCACCTCGATGGGCTTTTCGGGCTACTTCCTGATCGTTGCCGATTTCATTAAATGGGCCAAGGAACAGGATATCGCCGTCGGCCCAGGCCGTGGTTCGGGTGCAGGGTCGCTGGTTGCGTGGTCGCTAACTATTACTGATCTTGATCCTATCAAGCTCGGATTGCTATTTGAACGGTTCCTGAACCCAGACCGTGTGTCGATGCCAGACTTCGATATAGACTTCTGCGAAACGCGGCGTGGCGAGGTTATCCGCTACGTCCAAAAGAAATACGGGTCGCGGCAAGTGGCGCAGATCATGACCTTTGGAAAGCTAAAGGCGCGTGCGGTTTTGCGCGACACGGGACGCGTGTTGCAGATGAGCTATGGTCAGGTCGACCGGCTGTGCAAGCAAGTGCCGAACCACCCTACTGACCCGTGGGATTTGAAACGCGCACTGGGCGGGGTCGCTGAACTGCGCGAGGAATATCGCCGTGACGAGCAGGTGAAACGGCTGTTCGACCTAGCGATGAAGCTCGAAGGCTTGCCGCGCCATAGCTCGACCCATGCGGCTGGCGTGGTAATCGGCGACCGCGATCTGTCAGAGCTGGCACCACTCTACCGCGACCCGCGTTCGGACATTCCGGTAACGCAGTTCGACATGAAATATGTCGAGAGCGCCGGTTTGGTGAAGTTCGACTTTTTGGGGCTAAAGACATTGTCGGTGCTGCAAAAAGGCTCGCAGATGCTGGCCAAGCGCGGCGTAAAAGTTAATCTTGACCTGCTGCCGCATGATGATCCGGCAGTGTATGAATTGCTCCAGCGCGGCGACACTGTGGGGGTGTTCCAGCTGGAATCCGAAGGCATGCGGCGGACACTGGCAGCGGTTAAGCCGACCAATTTCGGCGATATCATCGCGCTCGTGTCGCTGTATCGTCCCGGTCCTATGGACAATATCCCGATGTTCGGGCGGCGCAAGAACGGTGAGGAAATCATCGAATATCCGCACCCGTTGCTCGAAGGGGTGCTCGGCGAGACCTACGGTATTTTCGTCTATCAGGAACAGGTCATGCAGGCCGCGCAAATCCTAGCCGGATATAGCCTCGGCGAAGCCGATTTGCTGCGCCGCGCGATGGGTAAAAAGAACCAAGCCGAAATGGATGCTCAGCGGCAGCGCTTTATCAACGGCTGCGCGGTTCACAACATCACGCCCAACCGCGCTAGTGAGTTGTTCGACTTGATCGACAAATTTGCAGGCTATGGTTTTAACAAAAGCCACGCAGCGGCTTATGCAGTGCTGGCGTATCAGACGGCCTGGTTGAAAGTGCATCATCCGGAAGAATTCTTCGCCGCGTCGATGTGCTTCGACATGCACCAAACCGACAAACTGGGCATTTTCATCGACGATATGCGGCGTATGGAAATTACCTGCCTGCCGCCAGACGTTAACCGCAGCGAGGCCGAGTATGTCGTTGAGGGCGACGGCGAGGGCGGTCTTGCGGTGCGTTATGCGCTGGGCGGGATAAAAAATGTCGGCGAAAAGGCGATGGAAGCTTTGGTCGAGGAGCGCGGGGCAGGCGGCCTGTTTGCCAGCTTGGATGACTTTGCCAATCGTGCTGACCCGGCGCAGCTGAACCGGCGCAGCCTGGAAAATCTGGCAGCGGCAGGCGCGTTCGATGCGCTTGAGCCTAACCGGGCGGCGGTGCACGCCGCAGCGGAAACATTATTGGCCGCCGCACAGTCTGCGCGGGATTCGCGCGAGAGCGGGCAGGGTGGCCTGTTCGGCGAAGCGGGTTCCGACATGGCAAAATTGCGCATAGATCAAGACGCGATATGGTCCTTGGGCGAGCAGATGAACCGCGAGAAAGAGGCGTTCGGCTTCTATTTCTCGGCGCATCCCTGTTCGCAATTTGCCGCTGTTGCGGCGAGTCACGGTGCCAAGACTAACGTCGAATTGCTTGACAGCGGACCGATCCGTGAAGGCGTGCGTCGTGCTGGCACCATGGCAGCTTTGATCGAAGGCGTGCGCTGGCGCGAATCGCGTAAAGGCAAACGTTTCATGATCGCCGATTTCTCCGACACCAGCGGGCAGTTTTCGGTTCGTTGTTTTGACGAGGCAGTCGGGTTGCAACTGACCGAATGGGCAAAGGAGGCCGAATGCCTGTTGCTCGGTGTAGAAATGGACATGCGCGCGGGCGACGAGGTGCCGAGTTTCACCGTGAAAAGCGCCAAGCTTCTCAGCAGTCTGGTCGGCGTAACGCGGCTCAAGATGCAGCTCGACGTCACCAGCGAAACCGGTCTTCGCGAACTGGCGCAGTTGGTCGAACAGCTGCACGGCGGCAAAAGCGAACTGGTCATCAAAACCCGCGCCGACGATGGCCGCTGGGCGCATATCGTGCTCGGGCGGCGGTTCCAGCTTGACGCTACTTTGCTCGACAAGATCAAAGCAATCGACGGCATCGGCAATGTAGAGCTTGCGCCACTGGCCCCTGTTTTGGCATTGGTGCATTAGAAATTTTGTGAAATTGCAAAAATACCGTAGCCCTGAGCCTGTCAAAGGGTGCTTGTCGGCGTGGCGTGCTTAGACAGGCTCAGCACTACAGTAAATAATAAGCGGATTACAGGAGAGAGCAATGTTGGGCGGGATGCAGGATTGGGACTTACGGGTCACCCATTTGATCGACTATGCGGCGCGAGAACATGGCACCCGCGAGATAGTAACGCGCTGGTCCGACGGCGGCATTGAACGCAGCAACTGGGCCGGGGTCGCGGGCGAAGCGCTACGGTTGTCGCAAGCCTTTGCCGGGATGGGCCTGCAAAAAGGCGACCGGATCGCAACCTTTGCAATGAACCACCATCGTCACTTATCCGCATGGTATGGCGCGATCGGTTTTGGCGGGGTTATCCACACCGTAAATATCCGGCTGTTCGATGAAGACCTGATCTACATCATGAACCACGCCGAAGACAAAGTGCTGATGTACGACGCAGCGTTCCAACCGATTATCGACCGGCTGAAACCGTTTTTGAAGACCGTCGAGCATTATGTCATTTTCGACGATGACAGCAG
>JANONL010000172.1:0-6010 GCA_031420815.1 Sphingomonadales bacterium
CGTCGCTTCGATGACATCGGCGAAATCAGGTCCGTAAATGATGGCCGTCGGGGCGCAGTCTGCACAGACATAGTCTAACTCTGCTGCGCGAGACCGGGTGCCGATTGCCACCAGAACAGCTCCAAGCTGCAGGATCGCCACCACCGCTCGCACCGCATTGACGCCGTTGGCGAGCATCACTGCGACCCTGTCGCCGGTACCGACACCGCCAGCCGCCAGCAATGCGGCTAACGAGCCGCTTTGGGCATATAGCTCGGCGTAGCTCAGTCGCTCATCGCCTTCGACTACAGCAATAGTATTCGGCCGCTCCGCCGCGATAGTCGCGATCTGTTGTGTAAGGCTGGCGGCGCGTTCGGGGTAGCAATTGACTACGCGATCCCAATGCGATTCAGCCCTCAACGATCCTCCATCCATCCGATTGTCACGACCCTCGATCTGTCAAGACTCTCGGCTTTCATTCGCCAATGTCTCGCCGGCAGCCGCCGCAAGCGTGGCCTCCAGAATGGCTGCATATGCCTGCACGTCACGCTCGACGCGGCGGCGCGCAAGTTCCGCGTCACCCGCCTCGATCGCTTCAAGTATGCGCGCATGCGCGTGCCGCACCCGCTCACGCACCTCGGCCGATGCGAACGCCTTGATCTGCGATGCTTCGAACATCAGTCCACTGACCGAGGTAGCGAAGGCGTGCAGCAAATCATTGTGGCTGGCCGCAGCGATTGCGTCATGCCAGTTGACGTTTTCCTCAAGAAACGCGCTTAAGTCGTTGTCCGCCGCCCAGTCGATCCGTTCTGAAATGGCGTGTAAATTCGCCAAATCGGCCTCGGTTCGCCGCTCGGCAGCTAAAGCTGCCACCATCGGCTCTAGCGCCAGGCGAACCTCAACCAGCGCGAGAAGCGTAACGCTTCGACCCTTGATATATAGGTTGATATGGCTTGCAAGATGATCGGCGGTCGGTTGGGAAACCGTTGTCCCGCCGTACCGGCCGGCCCGGGTATTGACGAGTCCTTGGGCTTCCAGAATACGCAGCGCCTCGCGCACCGATCCACGGCTTAACCCCGTCGTCGACACCAGCTCTCGCTCGGTCGGAAGTGCTGAACCCAGATTATAGCCGTCGCCCAGGATTTCCTGTTTCAGTCGTTCGGCGAGGACGTCGCTCGACTTGGGCACCTTGATGCGCCCAAGTCCTTCTAGCATCGATTCCGCCTGCCCGATTTTCGGTGAAGGGTTTTTAGCCATACAGATTTCCTAACTCTTACTTCTGGACAAGTCAATTGTTGGACCATAAATAAACATTCTATGGAAAGCGTGAAAAGCAAAGGGCTGAATGAAGCAAACGTCGGAAAATTCCGACCGCTTGCGGGCGTCCGTGTACTCGACTTTTCCAAGATCCTCGCCGGACCGCTCTGTACCCAATATCTAGCCGATCTCGGCGCTGATGTCGTAAAAGTGGAGCCGCCAAACGGCGATGACACCCGCAACTGGCCGCCATTTGACGACGAAGTGGGGGCAATTTTCACGGCAGTCAACCGCAACAAGCGCGGGATCGTGTTAAACCTCCGAAAATCCGAGGGTCTTGCCATCGCTCACGCACTGGCGCACAAAGCAGACATCGTCGTCGAAAGCTTCGGACCCGGAGTGGCCGACCGGTTGGGAATCGGCTGGGATCAGCTGTCCGCGCTCAATCCGCGGCTCGTATATGCCAGCATATCGGGCTACGGAACGCGGGGGCCGATGAAGGAGGGAAAAGGTTACGACCTGATTGCCCAGGCCTTTACCGGCATGCTGTCGCTGACTGGAGAGCCGGGCGGACCGCCCGCCCGCTCGCCTTTTTCACCGGTAGATCAAGCGACCGGCTATCATGCCGTGATCGGCATCATGGGCGCGCTGATGCAGCGTGACCAAACCGGCTGCGGGGTAAAGATCGAAGCCTCGCTGTTCGATTCCGCCGTCGGCCTGCTCGGCTACTTTCTCCAGAACTACTGGCTGCGCGGGACCGAGCCCGAGCGGCCCGGTTCCGGCCACGAGTCGCTATGTCCGTATCAGGCCTTCGAGACGGCAGACATGCCGATCATCCTCGGTATCGCCAACGATGGCTTCTGGCGCGCGTTCTGCGACATTGCCGGGGACCCAGCGCTTGCCGGGGATATCAGGTTCGCAACGAACGGCGATCGCGTCGCCAGCCGCGCGGTCCTGATTCCGCTCGTTACGGCCATTCTCGCACGCCGCAGTCGCGCTGAATGGCTCGCGGAGTTGGCTACGCGAGGCATTCCGTGCTCTCCCGTCCACACGCTTGGCGAGCTGTCTGCCCATCCGCAGACCGAAGCCTCGGGCATGGTGCTGCGTGACGGCAGCTTCCAGACAGTCGCCTCGCCGCTTCGCGTGGACGGCGAACGCCTCGCGCTTCGACTGCGGCCGCCCGCGCTTGGAGAACATAGTCGCGCCGTGTTGGCCGAGCTCGGTTACAAAATTGACAAGATCGACGCGTTGATTGCGGACGGCGTTGTGGGCACCCATGATTCTGCGGACTTAAGGAGATAATGATGACTGACACTCAGACAATCACGCGCGATTTCGACGCGCTTCACGACAAGTATCTGGCCGAGCGCGACAAGCGTCTGCGCAATGACGGCACCGCCCAATATGTCGCGGTAGAAAACCCCTTTATCGGCGACATCGAAGATCCCTATGTGGGCGCGCGGATCGAGCGGGCACCGGTCAGCGAGGATGTAGACGTCGTGGTCGTCGGCGGTGGTTTTTCGGGATTGCTGGCTGCCACCAGCCTGCTCAAGGAAGGCGTGACCGATATCCGGATAATCGAGAAGGGCGGCGACATCGGAGGAACCTGGTACTGGAACCGCTATCCGGGTTGCCGCTGTGACGTCGATTCCTACACCTATTTACCGCTGATCGAGGATCATGGCGACATGCCGACGGAGCGCTTTTCGCGCGCCCCCGAGATACTGGACCATGCAAGGCGTATCGCCGAGCGCACCGGGCTTTACGCCAAAACGCTACTCCAAACCGGGGTCAGCGGCGCTGACTGGGATGCGGCCTTGGGCCGGTGGATCGTTACCACCGACCGTGGCGACACAATCCATGCACGCTTCGTGTGCATGGCAAGCGGTATCCTCAGTCGTCCCAAGCTGCCCGGCATTCCCGGCGCTCGCGACTTCAAGGGCCATAGCTTTCACACCTCGCGCTGGGATTACGACTATACCAAGGGCGACACGACCGGGGGGCTTACAGGGCTGAAGGATAAAAGGGTTGCGATCATCGGCACCGGTGCCAGCGCAGTGCAGGCGATCCCGTACTTGGGTGAATGGTGCAAAAATCTGTATGTCGTCCAGCGCACACCGGCTGCCGTCGACGATCGCGAAAACGCGCCCACCGACGCCGATTGGTACAACAGTCAGGAGCCCGGCTGGTGGGAGCGGCGCGCGCTCAATTTCGAGGGCTTCGTCAACTCGATCCCGCAGACCGAGGATCTGATCCAGAACGGCTGGACGCGGGAATGGGGCAAAATGACCGAGGCCATGTACAAGGGCGATACGCCCGAGGAGATGGCACAGCTGCGCCAGCAAGCTGACTATGACAAGATGGAGGCAATGCGCACGCGGATCGCGAACAGCGTCAACGACCCCGCAACCGCCGAGGCGCTCAAACCGTATTTCAACTGGATGTGCAAGCGGCCCCTATTTGTCGACAATTATTTCGAAACATACAATCGCGCCAACGTGACCCTGGTCGACACCAAAGGGCGCGGTCTTGACCGTATTACCGAAAATAGCATTGTGTTTGAAGGCCAGGAATATGAAGTCGATTGCATCATCTACGCGAGCGGCTTCGAGGTCGCATCGCCGCCAGACCGCACGGCCGGTTTCGACATGCACGGCGTTGGCGGCATTTCGTTGTCGGAATATTGGGCGGACGGTCGAAAAACGCTCCATGGAATTTTGACACACAACTTTCCTAACATGGGTATCATCAGTGGCCTGAAGCATGCCGGGATTACCTGGAGCATCACCTTCATGAACCGCCGCCAATCCGAACATTTCGCGGCATTGGTGAAGCGCTGTCTCGACACGGGTAAGAATTTTGACGTGACACAAGAAGCCGAGCAGGCATGGCTCGAAGTGCTCGCCGATAAAGCGATGAAGGACGACACCTTCCTTCGCGAGTGCACGCCGGGCTATTACAACAACGAGGGTAAGGACCAGCGCGACTCGATCTGGCTGAGCAACTATGGCGGCGGACCGTTCGAGTATATGGACGTGCTTAGGGAATGGATCGGCAACGAGGCTGCGGTCGAGCACGACCTGAAGCTAACACCCGCGCAGTGACGTTGTCGAGGTGAAGCTGCATCCGGAACTGGCGGCCAACCGAGGCCTGCTTGGGGCTGCGGCGCTCGGGCTGACGGTCGGCATGTTGCCGGGGCTTTTCTACAGCATGGGTGTCTTCATGCCAGCCTGGGAGGCCGAGTTCGGCTGGAGCCGGGGCGACATGTCATTCTCGCTCACGCTTGCCACGGTGTCGATGTTTCTGTTTGGAACCGTTGCGGGCAGGATCGGCGATCGTTTCGGAGCCGCCAATGTAGGCCCCTTGAGCCTGTTCGCATATGGTATCATCCTGACGCTGCTTCCACTGCTGATATCCGACGTCTGGCACCTTTGGACGGGCTACATCGTGCTCGCAATTGTCGGCGTGCCGTCCAGTGCGATCATCATGATTCGTCCGATTACGGCCGCTTTCGACGCGCGTCGCGGTATCGCCATGGGCATCGCGCTGACCGGCGCGGGGATTGCCGGCTTCTGGGTGCCCCAGCTCGTCGGCTATCTCATCGAGCTTCGCGGCTGGCGCACGGCGATGATGGCTCTCGGTGCCTTGCCGTGCCTTGCGGCCCCATTTGTTTGGCTCGGATTTCGAGGTACGGGCGAAGCAGCTGTGCGCCGGAACGCAGCCGAGCACGGGATAGAATTTCGCGCGGCGCTTCGCATGCGCCAGTTCTGGATATTGTCGCTCATGGCGATCGGCATGTCGCTCGGCGTGGGAGGCCTTCTGGTTCATTTTGTACCGCTACTTACCGATTTGGGAGCCGATAGTGTTCGAGCGGCTGAGATCGCCTCGCTTCTCGGGCTCGCTAGCGTATGCGGACGGATCGGCGTCGGGTTGCTGCTTGATCGTTTTCCGGCCACCCTCGTTGCGGTCGCCACCCTGCTTGTGGCAGCTTCAGGAGCGCTTCTCCTGTACATGTTCGGGCTCGGCTTTGCACCGCTGGCGGTCATGTTGATCGGGTTGGCAGCCGGCGCTGAAGTCGATCTGATCGCATATCTTTGTTCGCGTCACTTCGGTGTGCGGTCCTATGGCGCGATTTATGGCTGGCAATATAGCGTCTTCGTGCTGGGATACGGCTTCAGCCCCTTTCTCGTAGGGCTGATGAGAGACAGCTTGGGGAATTACGATCTCGCGCTGCTGGTTAGCGCCACTGCTATCGTCTCGGCCGGCATTCTTGCCCCATTCATGCGCGTGCCGCCGGAACGGCATCTTGCTGCAGAACCGGTGTGATCGAATGAAATTTGCCGGAAGGCGATCCCAACAGGCCAAAATCGACTTCGGCATTCACGTTTAGCTTCACAGTCGTGCCCGAAATGGACTTTTATGCCGGTGAATTATCACTTCATACATAACCCGCCAAAAAACACTCAAAACCGTCGATGTTCGACGCTCTCTTTGATTTTGTGTTAGCGGATTAGCACAAAATGAGCCGACATTTGGCAATTTATCCAAAATGCTAACACATAATCTAACACACACCGCAGAGTATTCATATATTGCCCATTTATCTCAATAGCTTATATGTTCAACCTTCCGTCTCATAACCTGAAGGTCGTAGGTTCAAATCCTACTCCCGCAACCAACAAAGCATTTTAAAATCAATGTATTAACAAAAGCCTCGGTCTTCGGACCGGGGCTTTCGTTCGTTTTAGCAGTAAGACCAACAGGTCAGCTATGG
>JANONL010000173.1:0-13540 GCA_031420815.1 Sphingomonadales bacterium
ATGGTGCCAGCGCCGATAAAGCGCGCCTTTTCGCGGAAGACCGTTCCGGCGATTTCAGCGGCGTCTGCGCCAGGGACGCCCTGGCTGAAATAGGGGACCAGCCCCAGCCAGCTGATTGCCATTCCGAGCAGCATAGCAAGGCCGACCGACAGCCCGACCAGATGGCCGACGCCGATAAGCGCGAGGCTCAAGGAAGTCGATGCGCCTGTCGCACCTGCGCCGACCCTGAAGAAATGCGATATTTCACCCGCGACCAGCTTCATCGAAATCAGCAGCGACAGACCCGCAGCAGCCAGCGAATTGACGACGATGGTGGCAAGCCCGCGCTTGTTATCCTCCGAACCCGAGCCTTCAGCGGAGCCGACAATCAGCACCTCCGCCGCCGCCTTACCTTCTGGATAGGGCAGGTCCGATCCGGTCACCAACGCACGGCGCAGTGGCACAGAAAACATCACCCCCAATATCCCGCCCGTTGCGCATACCGCCGCCGTAGTCAGGAACGGAAAGCCCTGCCAGTAACCAAGGATCACCAGCCCCGGCAGCACGAAAATAATTGCCGACAGCGTCCCCGCGGCACTGGCGATGGTCTGCACGATATTGTTTTCGAGGATGGTGCCGCCGGGCAACAGCCGCAATATGGCCATCGAAATCACCGCTGCAGGGATCGAGGTGGCGAAGGTCAGTCCGGCCTTCAACCCCAGATATACGTTGGCGGCGGTGAATAATATAGTGATGAGGCCGCCAAGGATGACCGACCTGATAGTCAATTCGCGCATAAAAATCTCCCCGATACAGCTTCACTGCACCGGAAAGATGCGATGTTCAAGCGGCAGTGGCTCTCAGCGATGTTTATCGTAAACCGTGCTTACGTGCCGGAGGATTGGTCTATTGTGCCAGCTTTTGATGGTTTCAGCTAACCGTTTGGGCAACGATAATGCCGCATAAGTCGGATGTTTTGCCGGGTTAACCAACGGCGCCAGCAGGCTCGCCGCGGTCAGGTCGGCGCGTGTGAATGTGTCGCCTGTCAAATAGGGCCTGCCATCGGTGAGCAAGCCGTCCAGCCATTCAAGTTCAGCCGCCAATTTATCATATGACCGAAGCCCCTGCGCTTCGCCCAGATCCATCCCCTTGATCATCATCGGCACAATTTTGGACCATCCAAGCGTGACTGCTGCCTTTTGAACGAGCGGCAGGTCACGCGAGAAAATCGGGCGGACCGATGCCGGATCCGAAAACAGCGCATCCGAATAATAATAGCGGCGGATGTGGATGCCGGTGACGTCATCCAGCCGCTTTTCGATGGCCGCGACTTCTGCCGGATTTTCGCCGTTCAGGCTTGGTTTGCCCGGCATCCGATGCGCCTCACCCCAATCAATGATTGCCGCCGAACCCGCCGCCACGCCGTTGGCTATTTCAAGAAATGGCAACGAACCGGAATCGGTACCTAGTTTTTTAGCGATCCTTCGGTTCATGCCGGGCATGGTATGTTTCAAGCGATAGGTAATGCCAAAATGATCGAGTGCCCATCGCGCCTTTTCGCAATAATGCGATATCGCGAATACATATAATGTCGGTTCAGCGGTCATTGCCGGGTGAGGCCCCAAGCCGTTTTGCTTCCAGCCGGAATTTGTGCAGCAATGGCTCGGTGTAGCCATTGGGCTGATTGAGGCCTTCGAATACCAACGCGCGGGCGGCTTTGAAAGCGATGCTCTCTGGCGCAAGTTTTCGATAGAGCGGATCGCCCGCGTTTTGGCCGTCAACCTTGGCCGCCATTTTGGCGAGAGCTGCATCCACCTGCGCCTCTGTGGCGATACGGTGCAGCAACCAGTTGGCGATATGCTGCGATGAAATTCGCAAGGTCGCCCGGTCTTCCATCAGGCCGATGTCGTGGATGTCGGGAACCTTCGAACAGCCGACGCCCTGATCGATCCAACGGACAACATAGCCGAGGATACCTTGCGCGTTGTTTTCCAGCTCTTGGGTCACGTCCTCGTCGGACCAGTTGTGGCCCACCGGTGCGACCGGAATGGTCAGCAGCGGGTCGAGACCCGGTGTTGGTTCCTTGGCCAATTCCGCCTGTCGCGCAAACACGTCATATTGGTGGTAGTGCATCGCGTGGAGCGTCGCGGCGGTCGGCGAAGGCACCCATGCGGTGTTGGCACCTGCTTTGGGATGGCCGATTTTCTGCACCATCATATCGGCCATCATATCGGGTGCGGCCCACATGCCCTTGCCGATCTGCGCCTTGCCCGACAGGCCGCAGGCAAGGCCTATCTGTACGTTGCGCGCCTCATAGGCGGCAATCCATAACGAGGCCTTCATGTCCGCCTTTCGGATCATCGGCCCCGCCTGCATCGCAGTGTGCATTTCGTCACCGGTGCGGTCAAGGAAGCCGGTGTTGATGAAGACAATCCGGTCCTTCACTGCATAGATGCAAGCTGCCAAGTTCGCGCTAGTGCGGCGCTCTTCGTCCATCACGCCGACCTTGATGGTGTGGCGCGCAAGTTCGAGTATATCCTCGACCGCGTCGAACAGGTCGTTGGTGAAGGTGGCTTCTTCGGGGCCGTGCATTTTGGGTTTGACGATATAGATACTGCCCGCACGGCTGTTGCGATGCGTGCCAAGGCCTTTCAGGTCATGTACCGCGCAGAGCGAGGTGAACAGCGCGTCGAGAATGCCTTCGGGCGCTTCGCTACCATCAGCAAGCAGCACCGCCGGGTTGGTCATCAAATGCCCTACATTGCGCACAAACATAAGGCTGCGACCGGGCAAAGTGAGGCCATCATATTTGCGGTCGGCATCAAGCGCACGGCTCATCGTGCGCCCGCCCTTCTCAAACGAAGCAACCAGATCGCCGCGCATCAGGCCAAGCCAGTTGGTATAGGCTGCGACCTTGTCCTCTGCATCGACTGCGGCGACAGAATCCTCGAGGTCGATGATCGTCGTTAGCGCTGCCTCTAGCATGACATCGGCGATATCGAGTTCATCAGTCAAACCTATGGGATGGGTGGGATCGACCACAATTTCGATGTGCAGGCCGTTTTGCTTGAACAGATAGCGCCGCGTCTCGCCAAATTCCGTCTTGTCGACATAATCTGACGAAGTGCCGCCCGATAAAACCGCTTCCCAGCCGGGGATGGTCTCATTGAGGAAAACGCGCGCACGCGCAACCACTGCGGCCCCGCGCGCTACATCATAACCGCCCGGCTTTGCAGGCGGCGCGTCGAGCGCGTCGGTGCCGTAAAGCGCATCATAAAGGCTGCCCCAACGCGCGTTGGCTGCGTTCAGGACGAAGCGGTCGTTCAGGCTCGGCACCACCAGTTGCGGACCTGCCATCGTCGCAATCTCGGCATCGACATTCTGCGTGCCGATGGCAAACATTGCGGGTTCTGGCACGAGATAGCCGATTTCGTGCAGGAATGCCTGATAGGCCGCCATATCAGCAATCGGTCCAGGATTGGCCATATGCCAGGCGTCGATCTGGGCCTGCAAGTCATCGCGTTTGGCGAGCAGATGCCGGTTGACCGGCACGAAGCGCGTCAGGATGTCCGACAGGCCCTGCCAAAGCGTATCGGCGGTGATATCGGTACCCGGCAACGCACGGGTTTCGACAAACTGGGCAAGCTCCGCTGCTATTTGCAGGTCGAAGCGAGTCACATATTCGGTCATTTTCGGCTCCAGTGAAACATGGTGCCCGGGGAGAAGAATTATTATGTGCCTTCCCCTAGCGGCAGTTTCGCCCGCACAAAAGGAAAATTTGGGGTAGGAACTTTTTCCGGCCTGCTGTTATTAACCCCAGATGATACTTGCAAAGCATTTGGTGGAAAAACCTTGGGGCCGCACGGACATTCCGGCGGCGTTCGGTGATATGGGCGGTAAGCAGATCGGCGAGATCTGGTACGAGCATGACGGCCCAGAGCCTTTGCCATTGCTGGTAAAATGGCTGTTCACATCCGAAAAGCTGTCGATTCAGGTCCATCCGAATGACGAACAGGCGCAATCGCGCGGGCACGTTTCTGGCAAGGAAGAATGCTGGTATATTGTCGATGCCGATCCGGGCGCTGTGCTTGGCATCGGAACCAGGCGCGCGCTGTCCGCCAACGAACTGCGGGCCGCATCGCAATCAGGCGATATCGAAGATATGATGGATTGGAAGCCAGTGAAAGCAGGTGATTATTTCTATATTCCGGCTGGTACGGTGCACGCTATAGGTGCCGGAATAACGCTGGTCGAAGTGCAGCAATATGCCGATATAACCTACCGGCTATATGATTATGGCAGACCGCGCGAACTCCATCTGGATGACGGTGTCGCGGTTTCCGAAGCAAGACCGTATGACGACAAACGGTCGGGCCACGTGACGAGCAATGCGCAGCTGGTTGACGGTCGGCATTTTCGTTTGTGGATGACCGACAGCGACAGTGTAGCGAAATTGCCCGATGACGGTGACCGCTGGGTGGCGCCAATATCGGGTGATGGTGTGGGCAATTGCATGCTTGTCCCTGCGGGCGAAGCGATCACGTTTGAAAGCGGTAGCCGGTTGCTGGTCGCAATGATCTGATATCGCGCGTTAGATTTTTCTCGCCGAAATAATCGCACCGGCACCCTGACGTTGCACCAGCACAACTGATTTCCAGCCGGCATTTTTCGCCTGTGTCAGCGTGTAGCTTGCTGCATTGCCGTTCCATTCGCCGATCCGGTCGATCTGCCGCACGATATTCTTGTGGGGCAATGTCCGTCCGCCATTCTCGCCAGAACGGATCGCAACATTCTGGATGCGCGGGTCATAGCGTATCAGCCATATATCGGCGGCACCCGATCCCGAACCAATCGCCACCGTGCGCTCCGCACCCTTGATAGTTGGCCCGCCGGTAACCGGCTTGCTTGCTGCAATCGCGCGGTTCAACTCACCGGGCTTGTTACCAGTAATTGCGCGCGTTCCGTTAATCACCATCTGCGGCGTGTAAACATTTTGATTCCGCAGCGCACCGGCATAATCATATTGCCGCTGGGTATAGGCCTTGTCACCGAAGATATCTTTCCAGCCGAGCCGGTCCCAATATGTCACCGAAAAATTCAGTGCAATCAGGTCATCGCGGTCCGCTACGGCGTTGAGCGCGGCGTTAGCGGGCGGGCAGGACGAGCAACCCTGACTTTGGAAAAGCTCGATCACCACCGGATGGTCGGCGCTGGCCTGGGTAGTAGCCGGAGCAGCCGCATTGGCGTCCTGCGACACACCGGCCTGCTGGCCGCAGGCAAGCAACATGGTTGATGTTGCCAAGAGGGGGATGAACCGCGTGAGTGTTGCCATAATTTTGCTCTGCCAAAACACAAATTGCGCGCAAGGAAAAAGGGACTAAATCTTACCCGTAGCGTTGCATTCGATGCATTATCCGCGTTGGTTACAGCCGGTGTGCATGAAAAATATTGCAAGCCACATTGCTTAACTTTACAGCGCGGTTAGCGACCGCAAAAAGCGGCGCGACGACCGAATAAACCGGGGGCCAAGGCTAGTTTTGTGGAAGCTAGAATAGTCGTTGCGGTAACTATCATATTGATAATATTGGTTTTAGGTGCTTGGATCGTTTACAAAATGTCCGGGCGGCGTCGTGAGACAAGGCTTCGGCAAATCGGGCGCGGAGAGGCGGACCGCAGTATTACGCCACGATAGGACGGCAACTCCATTATTGGCATCCGCTGCCATTTCAGCGCACAATGTCAGCGCACAATGCGAAATCTTGAGGGAACATTTCGACTGCTTGGGCCGTTTCCGTGCGATATACGCAAGCGCTGTTTAACAGGGCTGAGTCGTTGGTGGCTAACAGGTGATCACATGGAAACCAGACTGGTCTTGGCATATTCGCTTATTGCGTTGATGATTATCGTTACGCTGGCTGCCGCGTTTGCAGTATCACGCCACCGCCGGAAAAAGCGCCTGATCCACAGCGGACGTGGGAAATATAACATCGGTGACCGGGACAGATAGATATTTGCGAAGTTTTTATTACATCATCGACTTCGAAGGTCTTTACCCGCCCTCGGGATATTTATGTGCCATCCAAGACAGCGATTGTTGGCACAATTCCTCCAGAACAGCCTCGTCGATGTCCGATAATTTTTTGATATAGAGGCACGATCTGCCGGTTTTGTGCTTGCCGAGCTGGGTCATGAGTTCGGCGTACCTGTCATAGCCGTCCGCGATATACAGCACGGTCTGTCCCTTGCGCGGACTGAAAGCGAGGCGAGGCATGTCGCCCTCTCGTCCGCTGTCGTAGGTATAATGGCAACTGCCGAAACCGATGATGCTCGATCCGTACATTTCTGGCTTGCGGCCAGTCAGGCGTTCCATCATCGCCGCAATTTTGTGCGCATCGGCGCGCTGTCGTTCGTCGGCGACGGCATTCATAAACGCGGTGACATCGGCGTCGGTAAACTGCGTCTTGTTTTCGCTTTTGGCCATGGTCGCTCCTCCCGCTGCAAATCATATCGCCTTGCGGCACACTGTCCAGCCTGTTAGGCGCGCCCGCGAACAGCGGTGCGAGACAGCAGATGAAAAAAGACAGCGTCAAGAAGGTCGTCCTTGCCTATTCGGGTGGGCTCGACACTAGCGTCATCCTGAAATGGCTTCAGGTCGAATATGGTTGCGAGGTCGTGACCTTCACCGCCGATCTGGGGCAGGGCGAGGAGCTCGAACCGGCACGCGCCAAGGCGGTGCTGATGGGTGTGCCCGAACATCATATCTATATCGACGATCTGCGCGAGGAATTTGTCCGCGATTTTGTGTTTCCGATGATGCGGGCGAACGCACGGTACGAGGGCGATTATCTTCTAGGCACCTCGATTGCGCGGCCGTTGATTTCCAAGCGATTGGTGGAGATTGCCCGCGAAACCGGAGCCGACGCGATTGCCCATGGTGCAACCGGCAAGGGTAATGATCAGGTGCGGTTCGAGCTGTCGGCTTATGCGCTCAACCCCGATATCAAGGTCATCGCCCCGTGGCGTGAATGGGATTTGACCAGCCGTACGCGGCTCATCGAATGGGCCGAGCAGCACCAGATTCCGGTGCCCAAGGACAAGCGCGGCGAAAGCCCGTTTTCGACCGATGCGAACCTGTTACACACCTCATCGGAGGGCAAGGTACTGGAAAATCCGTGGGATGAGACGCCAGACTATGTCTATTCGCGCACGGTTAATCCCGAGGACGCGCCCGATACGCCCGAATATATAACGGTCGATTTTGAAAAGGGTGATGGCGTGGCTTTGAACGGCGAAGCGATGTCGCCGGCAAGCCTGCTGACCGCGCTCAACGAACTCGGCTGTAAACATGGTATTGGCCGCTTGGACCTCGTCGAGAACCGCTATGTCGGCATGAAATCACGCGGCATGTACGAAACGCCCGGCGGCGAAATCTACGCCCGTGCGCATCGCGGTATTGAGAGCATCACGCTGGATCGCGGAGCCGCGCATCTCAAAGACGAGCTGATGCCCAAATATGCCGAGATGATCTACAACGGGTTCTGGTTCTCGCCCGAGCGCGAGATGTTGCAGGCGGCGATTGACCATAGCCAGACGCATGTGTCGGGCACGGTGCGGCTAAAGCTTTACAAGGGCCTGGCTTCGATGGTTGGCCGCAAGTCGCCGAACAGCCTTTATTCGGAAAAAGTTGTCACGTTCGAAGATGACGCGGGCGCATATGACCAAAAGGATGCCGAAGGCTTTATCAAGCTAAATGCTTTGCGTTTGAAGCTATTGGGGCAGCGCGGCAAATAATGGCGGCCAAGGCTGTCCGATCAGCGTTCATGCCTTGGCGTTACGGCCTTTTCCTGTCTCTTTGCATTTCGGCAGCGGGCTTTGGTGGCTGGCTGCCGTGGTACCAGGCTATTATGGCGGGTTTTGATGTGGCCGCGTTGGGTTATGCGGTTACCTTGCCGCCATTGTTCCGGCTTGATGTCGCGGGTATGCGCAAGCAGGCTGCGCAAATTGATGCCGACCGGATATTGCTACTGGCCTTGACCGCGATAGTGATGGTCACGATCCTGACAGCAGTTGCTGCCGAATTGACCCAGGGCGAAGGGCCTGATCAGACCGCCATTATCCTGATCATCGCTACATTATTCATCGCGTGGTGCTTCTCCAATATGATCTACGCGATCCATTACGCGCATCTGTTCTACGATAGCAGTCGTGGCAGTGGCGATCGTGGTGGTGTGGAGTTTCCAAAAACCAAATCACCCGATTATTGGGACTTTGTCTATTTTGCTTACACGCTGGGTATGACGTTCCAGACATCGGATGTCAGCATCGTTGACGGGCAATGGCGCAAGGTTGTCATCTTCCACTGCGTCGCGGCGTTTACCTTCAACATTGGGGTCATCGCCTTTTCAATAAATATTCTGGCCAGCTAACATCCGTAACCTCGTCAAACCGAACCGCAGCGTTTAAGGAAAAGACATGGATTGGCCGCTCATCAACATCTGTCTGCTGACTTTGGTCATTCATCTGATCGGCGCGCTGGCTTATGCTGCGCGGATCGCCGGTGTCCGGACGCGCAAGATTGCGCTGTCTTTTGCGCTGTTCAACGTGCTGGTGCTCGTGTCGCGGACGTCGAACAGTTTTTTGGGTCCGTTTCTTGCCAAGCGAATCGAACATGGCATCATCAACGGCACGGGTGAGCGGTTGCTCTGGGATTTAAGGATCGTGTTGTTTTCGGCAACCATAGCGACGATCTTGGGGGCGCTGGCAGTCCCGACGGTGCAGCGCTGGTTTTCTGCTGCAATCGGTGAATTTCACAAGCATCGTTCTGTGGCAAAATTGCTGTTCAGCGCGTTCACGCCGCCGGGCAGGCGGGTTGTCGCAAAAGCGGTTACTTTGCCAAAGCGCGTCCATGCCAAAACGATGGCAAAACCCACCGTTCTATCTTGGCGGGTGATCGCGATGAATGTCGTTGCGCAGGCGTTGCTAACCGTCGGGGTAATCGCGTCGCTTTATGCCGGCTATCTGTACCCTGAATTCCGGGTAACAGCGTCGCAATTATCGGCCGTCGTCAACGGGTTTGCGACGATATTGCTGTTCGTTCTGATCGATCCGCAATTGTCGGTGATGACAGATGATGTCGTTGAAGGGCGCGTAAGCGAACCCGATTATCGCCGCACGATAGTATGGTTATCGATGAGCAGGGTTGCCGGAACCTTGTTGGCCCAAGTGCTTCTGCTGCCTTCGGCCTGGCTGATTGTATGGGTTGCTGTGCGGGTCTGAATTGCCCGTTTCTTAACCAATTTGCGCTAACTGAAACGATGTGAGTAACGTCGTAATCAAAGCCGCTGATCCCCGGCCTGCGTCCGCGGTCAGCACCGCTGTGGGCTTGAGCGGACTGTTAGGGCTTGTGCTGGCTGTCGGGGTCGCACGCAACTTCGGCAACATTGGCGCGGCGTTAGGCTTTTCCGGATGGCCGGCACTTGCTGACGGCCCCTATTCCGCAATGGTCGCGCTGGTCTTTTGCGGATTGCCGATGGTGCTGTGGTCGCTGCTCGTCGATAAAGTCCACCTCCGCCCTTCCACCGGCATTGACTGGTCGTTAAAACGACCCGTCGCTGACGTGCTCGACACCAGCGTCGTCAAGATTGCCGGGCTTTGGGCGACATGGGCAGTGATTGCCGCGATCTATGCGTTGTGTCGTTGGTACTGGGCACCGCCTTATGATTTTTCGATGGCGATGTTTTCCGCCGCTGCGATTCCGCTCATCATCGTGTCGGTGCCTTATGTCGTCTGGCTCGACCGCTATTTGGTCAACCCGCGTGATGGGTCTTGGCATATGGGGGCGTGGATTGCCGGACGGGCAGATTGGGATAATGACGAGATACTGCACTACCTGCGCGCGTGGGCGGTGAAGGGTTTTTTTCTTGCCTTCATGATCTCGATCGTGCCCGGCGGCTTCCGCGACATCGTCAATATGAACTTTGCCGAGGTTGGGACCAATCCGGTGTGGTTGGCCAATGCTCTCATCACCGCGATGTTCCTGGTTGATGTCCAGTTTGCGACCGTTGGCTATATGCTGACGATGAAGCCATTGGACGCGCACATTCGGACAGCGAACCCTTATCTTGCAGGCTGGGTCGCGGCGTTGATGTGTTATCCGCCGTTTATCATGATGAACAATGGTGGGCCGCTCGATTATCATACCGGCACTAGCGACTGGGCGCACTGGTTTGAGGGACACACGACGTTGCTATGGGTTTGGGGGGCGTTGCTGGTCGCTCTGACCGGCATATACGCTTGGGCGACCGTCGCATTCGGCCTACGGTTTTCCAACCTGACGCACCGGGGCATATTGACGCACGGACCTTACGCGTTCTCCAAACATCCGGCCTATCTCAGCAAAAACGCCTATTGGTGGCTGGCGACCATCCCGTTCCTCGTCACCAGCGGCAGTACCGCCGATATGGTCCGCAACAGCGCGATCCTCGCTTTGGTCAGTGGGATCTATTACTGGCGCGCAAGGACCGAAGAACGGCATTTGATGGCTGATCCCGCCTATGCCGAATATGCGGCGTGGATGCAGCGCAATGCAATGGTCTCGCGCTTTTTTGCTGCGTTGCGTGGCCTTGCCGGCAACCGTTTGCGGCGGAACCAAGAAGTTCAGCCAGCGGAGTAGCTTTGCGATATAATGTCATTATTGTACGTTGTGACACAATGTGCTATATGTGACATATTGTACGAATGAGGCATGGGTCATGGGAATAGAAATCAACGTCGCCGCCAATGGCCGAATGGTTTTGCCAGCCGATGTACGCAAACGGTTGGGACTGGAAAATGGTGGTAAGCTGACGCTCAAAGAGAGCGAATTTGGCTTGGAACTAACGAATTTTCGCCAGCGCGTGAAAAGAGCACAGGCTCTGTATAAGAAATATTCTGAAGGTAAGCCGACAACCAGCGTTGACGAATTTATAGCGCTGCGGCGCGCTGAAGCGGCACTGGAAGAAGCCGAACTTGATCGTTCTTGATTCGTCGACCGTTCTGGCCGTTTTACGCGATGAAGCGGGAGCCGAACGAGCCATCGAAATGATGTACGAAGGCGTGATCACGGCAATCAATCTTGGTGAGGTCGCTCAGGTTCAATTGCGTGATGGGATATGTCGTGCAGACGTCGAGTGCACAATCGAAGAGCTTGGCATACCGACCGTCAATGTCGATGCCGAGTTGGCATACAGCGCCGCCGAAATGCGGATGATAGCCTTGTCAAAAGGCATGTCCCAAGCCGATTGCATCTGCCTTGCGCTGGCAAAACGGGAAGGCGTTGCAGCGCTGACAGGTGATCGCAAATGGCTTGAGGTTGCCGATGCGCTCGGCGTCGAAGTCAAACTTTTCCGTTAAACCCCTATCGGTATTTGAACATGGAGGGCAGGCGATTTGTCACTTCCGCGGATCAGTAATCAAAAAAGTCTTCGTCTATGCGTTTGATCGCCATAGTTTCTTCGACCCGACACCCAACATCATACTGAATCATGAGCTTGGCGAGTCTTGCACCATCAACCAGTACGATTCTTTTACTTAAGCCTTCGGTAGTTTTGATCGCACTCGACGAAAATGTTGAAGTAGTGACAAACAGACCTTTTCCTGCCTTGAATTGATCTAACGCGCCGAAGAAATCTCTAATTGCTCCGGGGCCGACTACATTGCCGTCCTTATACCGTTTCGCTTGAACGTAGATTCTATCAAGACCCAACGTGTCTTCGTTTATGACACCGTCTACGCCCCCGTCGCCAGATTGGCCTAACGCTCGACCTGCATCCGCGACCGACCCACCGTAGCCCATTGCCGTAACTAAGTTTACAACGACTTGCTCAAAAAATGCGGGTGGCCCAGCGAGTATTTTTTCCAACATTTCTTCTGCTAAATCACGGTCGATTTGAGAGTGCGCCCGCCGCATATCTTCATCAGGAGTGAGAGGCGAAGAATTATTTTGTTCCTCCAAAGCATTGCTATTGGTTTCGCGCGTGCCCTTGAATTGTTTGAATTCTGGGTATTGATTTAAGAAACCGATATTGATTTTTGGCGGGGGATTTTTGAGCAAGTCGATTCCGCGCTCTGTTGCTTTGAAATGGCCACGCTTTGTGGCCTCAATCAGGCCGCCCTTGCCAAGATAGCTTTTAGCCCAATGAACACGATTAGCGAAAGTTGATTGCTTTCCCGATGGAAGTAGATGTGCTCTTTGCTGAGAGGTCAACGCAAATGCGTCTGCGAGCGTTTCAACTACTGCTCCAATTCTAACCTCGCCGTGCTGCGCTGCATTTAGCACTGGCAACATTAGTGATTGAAAGTCTGGAATTTCAGCCGGCGCCTCAAGCACTAGGATTTAAACCCGCATCGGCATCAGCACATAGAGCGCAGCGCTCTTATCATTCTCGCGAATCAGCGTCGGAGCGCTCGCGTCCGCGAGATGGAGTTCGACAACATCGCCCTCTATCTCGCTCAAGATATCCATCAGATACCGTGCGTTGAAACCGATTTCGAAACCGTCGCTCGAATATTGGCCCGACACTTCTTCCGCCGCCGTGCCGTTTTCAGGGCTGGTGACCGACAGGGTAATCTTGTCCTTGTCGAGCGCCATTTTGACCGCGCGGGTTTTCTCGGTAGCGATGGTCGCGACGCGGTCGACGCCTTGCGAGAAGGCTTTGGGGTCGATGCGGAGCAGCTTGTCGTTGCCGGTCGGGATGACGCGGCTGTAATCGGGGAAGGTGCCATCAATCAGCTTCGATGTCAGGATCGCATTGTCGAAGGTGAAGCGGATTTTGCTTGCCGACAGATCGACCTGGATCGTGGCTCCGCCGCTCTCGTCGAGCAGCTTGCGGACTTCGGCTACGCATTTGCGCGGCACGATGATGTCGGGCATCCCCTCTGCACCCGCTGGACGCGGCAAAGTAATGCGCGCGAGGCGGTGGCCGTCGGTTGCTGCCGCCTTCAATACCGGCTCGGGGTCTTCCGATACGTGCAGGAAGATGCCGTTCAGATAATAACGCGTTTCCTCGGTTGAAATCGCGAACCGCGTCTTGTCGATAATCTGGATCAGCGAAGACGCCGGAATTTCAAACGATGTTGGCAGGTCGCCTTCGGCAATCATCGGGAAGTCATCGCGCGGTAGCGTTGCAAGACTGAATCGCGCGCGACCAGCGTTGACCGCCATCCGGCCATCGGCGGCATGCAGTTGCACCTGCGAGCCTTCGGGCAGTTTGCGCGCAATCTCGAACAGTGTGTGCGCCGAAACCGTGGTCGCGCCTGCAACTTCGACGTCTGCCGAAAACGTTTCGACGATCTGCAAATCGAGATCGGTCGCGGTCAGTTTGATCGCCCCGCCGTCGCTCGCTTCGATCAGGACGTTGGACAGGATCGGAATGGTGTTTCGCCGCTCCACCACCGACTGGACGTGGCTCAGGCTTTTCAGCAGGGTCGCGCGCTCGATTGTGGCTCTCATATAATCGGTCTATCCTGTCTTTTGCCGCGCTACCGCACGGTCCACCCTCAACAAAATCGCCAGTTTCCGGCA
>JANONL010000174.1:0-3934 GCA_031420815.1 Sphingomonadales bacterium
AGGGCAAACAGCACCAACGTCAATTGCCACCGGCGAATTGCTACTTCGGCTATGTGCATTTGCAGGTCAGCTTGGCGCTTTAACTGCACGAACGCGGGAGCCGGTGCGCAGTTTCTCACCGCCGGATGTAACGATAACATCGCCCGGTTTGATGCCGCCGGTGACGATCACAAAACCATCGGTCACCCGGTCTATCGCGACATTGCGGGTTTCGACCCGGTCCTTGTTGCCGACGACATAAACCAAGCCCTCGCCGGTCCTTACCCCGAACAACGCGCTTGCCGGGATTTGCAACGCGCCGCGGGTCGATGCAGGCAGTTTGATCGTAGCCGTACCGATTTGCCCCGACCTTAATCGAGGCCGATTTGAGAGGCTAAACTGCACGGTGAAAGCGCCGGTCGCTTCATTGGCGCGTCCGTCGATTTCAGAGATGGTGGCGGTGATCGGCGCGCCTTCCACACTTTCGATGCTGATGTCTGCTGCCATACCGACGCGCAGTTTTGAGGCATCACGGTCGATGATCGGCACACGGAAGACGAAGCCGTTATCGCCTTCGCCTAGAATAAGAACCGGCGTCCCAGCCGAGACCACTTGCCCGGCCTGCACGTTACGCGACAGCACGACGCCACTGGATGGCGCGTAAAGCTGCGACGTGCCCGACGCAAAGCCGGCTTGCCGGACCCGCGCCTCTCCTGCCGTTGCCGCAGCATCAGCAGATTCAAACCGTGCCTTGGTTACCCAACCGTCGGCATAAAGCGAGCGAATGCGTTCAAAGTCAGCGCGCGCGCGGTCACGCTCTGCTGTAGCGACACTCAAATCGGCTCCCACACTGGTACCGTCCAGCGCCGCCAGCAACGCGCCACGCTTGACAAAATCACCTTCTTCGAAACGCACCGAAGCCACTTTTCCTGCGGTGGTAAAGCCCAGAGGCGTTTCGCGCCGATAGCGCACGGTACCAACCGCGTTCAACGTCCGCAGCATATTTTCTGGCTGAACACGCATCACCTGCACGGGGTGGATTTCGTCAGCCGCAGTTTTCGTCACAACTTTATCGTCGCCACAGCCGACGAGCAGCACCAAGGGCAAAAACCCGATTTTTATACTGATCGATACGGGCAAAATACCCTCCCCCAACTTCTCGCTCCTCGCGATGATAGGCGAAGATTTGTCCGGATGGAACACCATCCTTTTATGCAACTCAACTTTGTTGTGGAAGGCAGCTATTCGCCGGCGAGCAACGGCGGCAGCAGCAGACCGTTCTTTCTTTCGGTGGTCACCATCATATCGATCTCCGCCTGCATGACAGCGACCCGGTTTTTCCAGCGCAGATGTGTGCCTTCTGTAAATATTCCCTGCCCATATTGCCGCCCATAACGTTCCCAGAACCGCAATGCAGCTTTGGGATCATAACCCGCATTGGCCATCAACCAGACAGACAGTCGGTCGGCCTCGATCTCGGTTGCCAGAATAGCCTTTTTGCTTTTGCCGAACAGACGGCCAAGCCCGCGATTTGCGCCTTGCGCGTTCAGCTTCTCGCGGTGGCGCAATAAGTTGTGCGATAGTTCGTGGGCGACAACGGCCGCAAGCTCGGCGTCGTCACTGGCGTAACGCATCATGGCATAAGTGACGCGAACAATTTGGCCATCGGCCCCTGCGTCCAGGCCGTCATCGGTATCGATCTGGAAATCAGACGCGCAAATCAAGGATGGGGAAAGCGAGGTTTTGACATGCGCCCCGCCCCGTGAAAGCTGCATAGGCAAAGACGGCTTTTGCGCCCATTTTTCGCCCAGCAACTGCTTGAAGACGGCCATCCGCTCATAGCCCGTTTTGCCCACCGGCATGGCGGACCAATAGAGCGTGGCGTCGTCCAGGCCGACGAATCCGTCTCCCGGTTTGATTTGGGCGCGCTCGGCAGGGCCATCTTTGACCACTGCGGCTATATGTATGGGCTGTTCAAACCCAAATACGGCTTTGGCGATGGCGGCATCGGGATACTGGGCGACATCATGGATGACCCACCCGGGATTGCGTTCCTTCGCTTTACAAAATTGCGCGTTGGCGGCCGCCAGCCGGTAACCGGTAGTGGCAAGGCGCAAATCTTGTTGGATAAGCGCGCGGTAGGCAACAACGTCGGATTGGCTGGGGGCCGCGTGCACGGCAATTCCTGCCAACCCAAGCAGCAACGCCGCAATCACCCTCAACGTGCGGCTGCCCTTGCCAACCGGTCATTAATCGCCTCACCTATACCGTGACGCGGGATAGGCGCGACGGCGATGGCGTGACGCTCGCTCGCGTCAGCTTTATGAAGCGCATCGAACAAGTTGGCCGCAGCGTGATCCAGATCGCTGCCCTGCGACAAATTGTCATCGCCTGCAATCACCCCAAAACCGATCAACCATTCGCCGGGTTCAGCCGTCTCTGCATTCAATCGAACTGGCTTTGCAGGCGCATAATGGCTGACAAGTTGTCCGGGGGCTTCGATCCCCGTATTGGCGACGGGGACAGACGGCGATCCCACAAGCGCCGCAATCATCTGTGCTGTAACCGGTCCGGGCCGCAATATCTGCCAGCCATTTTCGCGCACCGCCACTATTGTGGATTCCAAACCAGCCGAACACGGCCCGCCATCCAATATCATCGGTACTGCGCCGCCAAGGCTCGCCAGCACATGTTCCGCACGTGTCGGGCTAATCCCGCCGCTCTTGTTCGCTGAAGGAGCCGCCAGATTGAGACGGCTTTTGGCGAGCACCGCCTGCATAACGGCGTGCGCAGGGCAGCGGATCGCTATCGTCGGCAGGCCCGCTGTCACCGCCTTGGTCACCGGCGCGCCTTCACGTAGTGGCAAGACCAAGGTCATCGGCCCCGGCCAGAATGCAGCCGCCAGCCGCTCGGCCAGTTCATCGAACACCGCCAAACGCTCTGCCGCTGCTTTGTCGGGAACATGGACAATCAACGGGTTGAAATCCGGTCGTCCTTTCGCCGCATATACATGCGCCACGGCGTCGGCATTACCGGCGTCAGCAGCAAGGCCGTAAACCGTCTCGGTGGGAATAGCCACGATCTGACCACCACGCAGCAGGTCTGCTGCAGCGGTCACGGCGGCGTCATCGGCAGGTACAACCCAGCCTTCACCTAAGGTATTTGTGGGCAACATCACTTGCCGCTATAGACGGTCGTGAGCGCCCTTACATAGGATTTTTTGCACGTCATGGCCTTTACTGCACCCGTCGCCGAGCAGTTGTTCGTATTGAAGTACATTACCGGCATCGATGCGCTGGCTGGCCACAACCGTTTTGCCGACGCGACGCCCGATATGGTGCAGGCGATTGTCGAGGGTATCGGCGAATTTGCGGGCCGCGAATTTGCGCCGCTGAACCGGATTGGCGACACCGTCGGCGCGCGCTTGGTGGACGGCCACGTCGTCATGCCCGAAGGTTTCGTTGCCGCTTACAAGGCCTATGTAACCAATGGTTGGGGATCGATCAACGCGCCTGCCGATTTTGGCGGACAGGGCCTGCCGTTCAGCCTTGCAACCGTGGCGCTTGATTCTTTAGGCGCGGCCAACATGGCCTTTGCCCTGTGCCCGATTTTGTCGGTCGGCGCGATTGAGGCCATCAACCATCATGGGTCGGATGCCCAGAAAGCGACATTCCTGCCCAAGCTATCGACCGGCGAATGGACCGGAACGATGAACCTGACCGAGCCGCAAGCTGGGTCCGACGTTGGCGCGCTGAAATCGACCGCCACACCGCGCGGCGATGGCACTTATCAGATCAAAGGCCAGAAGATTTACATCAGCTATGGCGACCATGATATGGCGGATAACATCGTCCATCTGGTGTTGGCGCGCACGCCCGACGCACCTGCTGGCACCAAGGGAATATCGCTGTTTCTGGTCCCAAAAAATCAGGTCGCGTCGGATGGCAGTCTTGGT
>JANONL010000175.1:0-14197 GCA_031420815.1 Sphingomonadales bacterium
ACCGACGAAGCAACGGGTATCGCGCAGAGCGTTATCACCGAGGACCGTTCAATCGGCCGGGCGAAGAAAGAGGAACTGCGCCCGCGCGTGACCTTGCTTGACGCCGACAGCGGTGAAGCAGGACGCTACCTGCTCGGACCCGGCACGATGCTGTCAGTCGAGGATGGAGCCGAAGTTCAGGCTGGCGACGTTATCGCCCGTGTGACCCGCGAATCCGCCAAGACCCGCGACATCACAGGCGGTCTGCCACGTGTTGCCGAACTGTTCGAAGCACGTAAGCCAAAGGATTGCGCGGTCATTGCCAAGATTTCGGGCCGCGTCGAATTCGTCCGTGATTACAAGGCGAAACGCAAAATCGCGATTGTGCCCGAAGAAGGTGACCGGATTGAATATCTCATTCCGAAAATCAAGGTGCTTGACGTTCAGGAAGGCGATTTCGTCCGCAAGGGCGACAACCTGATCTCGGGCTCGCCCGACCCGCATGACATTCTTGAAGTCATGGGCGTCGAAGCGCTGGCCGAATATCTGGTTGCCGAAATCCAGGAAGTGTATCGTCTGCAGGGCGTGAAGATCAACGACAAGCACATCGAAACGATTGTTCGCCAGATGTTGCAGAAGGTTGAAATCACCGATGGCGGCGACACGACTTTGCTGGCCGCCGAACAGGTCGACCGTGAAGAAATGGATGCGATCAACGCGAAGCTGACGGCCAAGCAGAAGCCAGCGGTTGGCAAACCGGTCCTGCTCGGCATCACCAAGGCGTCGTTGCAGACCCGCAGCTTCATCTCGGCTGCGTCGTTCCAGGAAACCACCCGCGTGCTGACGCAGGCGGCGGTTGAGGGTAAGAAGGACATCCTGACCGGCCTGAAGGAAAACGTGATCGTCGGTCGGCTGATCCCGGCTGGTACCGGTTCCGCCATGCACCGCATGCGCGTTACCGCCAACAGCCGCGACGCTGCGTTGCGCGCTTCTTACAAGAAGCTGCAAGAAAGCCTGATCGCGCCTGAAACAGCCGCTGAAGAGCATGAAGCCGAACTGGCACAAGGCCCCGAAGCAGCGATTGGCGACGACGTGTTGGCAAAGGTCATCGCCGATGACTTCACCACCGATGACGTGGTCGAAGAAACGCTCGACACCGATGTGATGGTCGCAGACGCTGGCGAAGAAGAGTAAGACTTTTTCGCTGAGGTCTGAAGTGAAACAAAAAACCCGCCGGGAGCAATTCCGGCGGGTTTTTGCTGGTTGGGCATCCTCGATAACCGCTAGCCAGTGCCTATCTCTCTCAATATACGTCAAAACACGATTTCGGAGATTGGGCGGGACAATATGCTGACGGCGACGGTTTCATGGGTGAAGCGGCACCCGATTTGGTCGGCTATCATTGCCATCGTCACATTGTTGATCCTGTATGCCGTGGTGTGGCCCAGCCCACCCGATTATGAATATGTCACCGAAAAGGTGGAGCGCGGCGATGTTTTGCGCAAGGTTTCGGCGAGCGGAAAATTGCGCGCGCTGAACACCATAAAGGTTGGTACCGAAGTCTCGGGTCAGGTCACCAAGGTCTATGTCGACTTCAACTCGGTCGTGAAGGCGGGGCAGGTCCTGGCCGAGATCGACCCGACGCGCGTGCGTGCGCGTGTGCAGCAATCCGAAGCGCAGGTTGCGCTGGCCCGCGCCAATCTGCAACAGACCGCCGCCAACGTCGTCCGCGCTCGGTCCGAGCTTGAAATTCAGGAACGTGATTTCGCGCGGCAAAAGGCGCTGGCGGATCGCGGCTTTGTGTCAAAGGCCGGGCTCGATATTGCGCAGAGCAAGCTCAACAGCGCACGCAATGCGGTTCAGGTAGCGCAGGCGCAAACCCAAAGTGGTAATGCCCAGATACGGCAAGGCACAGCCGAATTGTCCTCGGCACAGCTTGACCTGAACCGCACCATCATCGTTGCGCCAGCCAGCGGTGTCATCATCAACAAGCTGGTCGAACCCGGCACCACCGTTGCCGCCAGTTTCCAAACCCCGAATCTATTCGAAATCGCCGCCGATATCACCAAGATGCAGGTCGAGGCATCGGTTGACGAGGCCGATATAGGCCAGGTGCAAGAGGGCCAGAATGTCCGCTTCACTGTTGATAGCTATCCGCAGGACGTGTTCATCGCCAAGGTCCGGCAGGTCCGCAAGGCCGCGACCGAAACGCAGAATGTCGTCAGCTATCTGGTCATTATCGACGTCGATAACCCGGACCAGAAATTGCTCCCCGGTATGACCGCGAATGTTGATATCATCACCGGTTCCAAACCCAATGTCGTGCGCGTCCCATCGAGCGCCTTGCGCTTCCGCCCGCGCGCCGCCGACCGCGAAGACAAGAAAGCGCCCAAAAAAGAACCCCGCCCTGCCCCCACGCTTTATATCGCCGGAACCGACAAATATAAGCCCGTCGCGCGCCGCGTAAAGACCGGTATCGAGGGCGACGATTATACCGAGATTCTCTCCGGCGTGCGTGCGGGCGAATTGGTGCTGGTGCGCAGCAAGTCGCTGAAACCCAAAACACCAGCGGAAGAAGCCGAAGACGAAGATGACGACGCCGCTTCTTGAAACGCATGATCTGATAAAAGATTATGTGCTTGGCGGCGAGGTGTTGCACGCGGTCAACGGCGTTTCTTTGTCGATAATGCGTGGCGAATTTGTCGCGATCATGGGGGCAAGCGGGTCGGGCAAATCGACCTTCATGAACATGATCGGCTGCCTCGATGTGCCGACAGCCGGCACGTTGCTGCTCGACGGTATCGACACCAAAACACTCGGCAGCGACGAGCTTGCCGAAATCCGAAACCGCAAGATCGGCTTTGTGTTTCAGCAGTTCAACCTGCTTGCGCGCACCACCGCGCTCGACAATGTTGCGGTGCCGCTGATCTATGCCGGGGTCGGGCGCACGGATCGGCTCGAACGCGCCACAGCCAAGCTCACCGCAATGGGCCTCGCGGACCGGCTTGGCCATTCTCCCGCCAAACTGTCGGGTGGCCAGCAGCAGCGTGTCGCCATCGCCCGCGCTTTGGTGACCGACCCGCTGATGCTGCTCGCCGACGAACCCACAGGCGCGCTCGATACCCAGACATCCCAAGACATCATGGGCATATTTCAGCGGCTGAACGACGACGGCATCACCGTCATCGTCGTCACCCACGAACCCGACATCGCGGAATATGCAAGCAGGCGAATATTATTCCGCGATGGCAAGGTGATCGAGGATGCTGCTGTCAAAAACCGACGCCGGGTGCCCGCATGATTTCCAAATGGATTGTCGCCCTGTCAGCATGGGGCGTAAATATCGCAATTGCGATGACCGCGCTGCGAACTAATCTGATGCGCTCGATATTGACCACGTTGGGGGTGATGATCGGGGTGTTTTCGGTGATCCTCGCGGTTGCGGTCGGCACAGGCGCGCAAGTGTCGGTAACCGAGCAGATCAGCGCGCTAGGGTCGAACATGGCCATTATCTTTCCGCAGCCAGACAGCGAGGGTGCCCCGCGCCGCACTACTGACCGTGGCCGCCTGACCGAACGCGATGCCGAGGCGATCCAGAAACTCGTACCCGGTGTCACCGGTATTGCGCCTCAGTTGCGTACCTCGGTGCAGATGGTTGCTGGCGGGCGCAATGCCAATACCAGCGCCATCGGCGTCACCCCCGAATTCGGCACCGTCTCCAACCTGACGGCCGAGACAGGGCGCTTCATCACGCAGGCCGACGTCCGCGGCGCATCGCGCGCGGTTGTGCTCGGGCCATCGGTCGCGACAAAATTGTTCGGATCGTTCGACCCGATCGGTCAGACGGTGCGTATCAATCGCGCACCGTTCAAGGTTGTCGGCCTGCTTGAAGCCAAAGGCAGCGGTTTTGGTCAGGACAATGACGATCTGGTGCTGGTGCCGTTGACCACCGCACGGCAAAGACTGGCGACGGGAACGTTACAAGGCCCCGACGACCTGCACGTCCTCTATGTCGGGTTCGAGGACGCAGACACGCTGACCGAGGGTAAGCGCCAGATAATTCGCGTGCTGAAAGACCGCTACCGCATCGATAAAGGCACCGTCACCCCGTTCACGGTGCGCACGACGGCAGAATTTTCCGAAGCGTCGGGCGAGATCACCGGCATTTTCCAGCTGGTGCTGGTCGCCATCGCGTCGATCTCCCTGCTGGTCGGCGGCATCGGGATCATGAACATCATGCTGGTCAGCGTCACCGAACGCACCCGTGAAATCGGCCTGCGAATGGCACTCGGAGCCAAACGCAGCGACATCCGCAATCAATTTCTGGTCGAGGCCGCAGTGCTATGCGTAATCGGCGGCAGCATCGGGCTGGTGCTGGCCATGGCAGCGGCGGCAGCGTTTCAAAAATACGCCGATTTTCCTGCACCGATCAGCGTGGGCGTCGCGGTGATGGCGATTGTGTTTTCGGCTATAATCGGACTGGCATTCGGCGCCTATCCGGCGATCAGGGCGTCACGGCTGTCACCGATCGAGGCGCTCAGGAGCGAATAACAGCTTTCCGGCAAGCAGCGCCGCCAACGCACCGGCAATCTGCGCAACGACGAACCCGCCGACATCGACTGGTGCAATCCCTGCAAAGCTGTCCGACAAGCTGCGGGCAATGGTTATCGCCGGGTTGGCGAAGCTGGTCGATGATGTGAACCAATAAGCCGCGGTGATGTAGAGCGCGACGCTGGCCGGAATAGCGGTGGGGCGGTAGCGCGCGGTTCCTAATATCGTCATCACCAAACCAAAGGTTGCGATAAACTCGCCGGTACATTGGCCGATGCCATTGCGGGCGTTGTCCGCGAACTGAAAGATCGGCACATCAAACATCAGATGCGCCGCCCACACGCCCGCGATGCCCGCAGCCAGCTGAACCGCAACAAAAGCGATAAGCAGTTGGCCCGTCAGCTCTTTACGCAACCACATTACCAGGCTGACCGCCGGGTTGAAATGCGCGCCCGATATCGGCCCGAGCATCGAGATTAGCACGAACAGCATCGCGCCGGTTGCCATGGTATTGCCGAGCAGCGTCATCGCGGCATTGCCGCCCGCCAGCCGCTCGGCCATGATGCCCGAACCAACCACCGTAGCGAAAAGAAAGAAGCTGCCGAGCGCTTCTGCGGCTAACGCCCGCATAAAAACGTTCATCCCGGCAAAATCAAACCGCTGGCGTACAGCAACTGCCCGATTGCGATTGCTCGGCCTTAGCAGTTTTCATCATTTCCAGATTGGCAAGTTGCGCTATCCCGTTAAGCACGGGCTCCTTGTTGCCATATTCGGTATGCTCAGCGGTGGTCAGGAAAGTTTCCCAAACCACGCCATCGGGATCGGTGATCCAGTTTTTCTTGGATTGTGCATAGCAGCAGGTCGTAGCCTCTTCTTGCAAGACTGGACGGCCAGCTGCATTCAGCCGTTCATGGACCTCGGCCAATTCTTCGGTCGATTCCACCTGAATGCCGATATGCTCGATGCCTTTAACGGTATGAGCGGTTGGCGTGATAGCAAAGTTTACGCGCGGATCTTCAATCATCCATTTGGCATAATCATGTTTTCGAACGGTCGGTTCGGCGGCGAACAGTGTCGAATAAAATGCAATGGATTGCTCCATATCATCGACGCCCAAATGTAAATGCATCCGCTTCATGCGACATTCCTTTCTTCTGAAATTGAACAGGTTGCGTCCGGCGCACAGGCGGCTCCGGCACAGCAATTTTCGGTGAGATAACCCATCAGACCGTTCATCGCGGCATAGTCCGCCGAGTAAATCAGCGACCGCCCCCGCCGCTGTTGCTGGATAAGGCCGGCATTGGTGAGCTGTGCCAGATGGAACGAGAGCGATGAATTTGGCAATTGCAGCGCTTCAGCCAGCGCCCCCGCCGACAACCCACCCGCGCCCGCCTGAACCAGCGCACGGAAACCGGCGAGCCTATGTTCCTGCGCCAATGCAGCCAGCGCGCGAACTACGGTGTTGGCTTCCATACACTCATCCTCTAACGGTTCGATATTTGTGGAAATATCGAACCGTTAGAGGATGTCAATAAAACATTTCGCGTTTTATGGAACTCTGAAAGCTCGAAACCTAAAACTTCCCCGACAATGTCAGCTGCACCCTTGGGTCCAGCGTCCGCTCGCGGCTGATAATTTGTGTCAGCACTCCGCTCGCACGGGTGTCGGCGTAGATGAACCGTTCGCGGTTGAATTTGGAGCCGGTCAGGCCCACCACTTGCAGCCGCAATGTGCCGAGTTTGAATTTGTTATATTCGACAAAGGCGCTGACATTTGATCCTTCCTGTTGTCGGCGGAACTGGTTGAAGAAATAGGCGTTGTTCGCGGCTTGCGCGCCAACCGACGCGCCCCAAACGATACCGGTGCCCGCAATGTCGTGCCGCAAGTTCCAGTTCTGGTGCCACAGCGGCCGGTAGGACATGCGCCGCTCCAGCCCGGTTACCGGATCGGTGACGCGGCTATCGTGATAATGGCCGACATACTTCAGTTCGATACCGGTGACGCCCAGCGGCTTGGTCAGCCAATCGAACGGCAACGTAATTTCCAGCTCGCCATTCCATCTTTTGCTGTTGCCGATATTGCCTGCGCCGTCGAAGCGACCGGTGATGTTGCCACCCGCATCGCGTGTTGTAATGAGCAAAAGATCCTGCGTATCGCTGACAAACTGATATTCACCGCGCAGCTGGATACTGCCGCGTTCGAGGAATTTTTGCCGGATCAGCGCCGACAGGCTGGTGCTCTGTTCGGGCACCAGATCGGCGTTCCCCGCATCGACCTGATTGCCGAGCCCCAGATCAACCGAGGTCGCAAAGTCACCGAAATCAAGTTGCGCCACTTGCCGTTCGGCACGGAACTCCATCGTCGTTGTCTTGTCGATGGTCCACGTCGCGGCGACACGCGGTTTGACGAACTGGAAGCTACGCCGCGCGTTACTATCGCCGGACAGTTTCAGCGTGGAGAACTCCATGATCGCACCAGCTTCGATCTTCCACGCCGGACTGACGCTCCACACGTCGGATATAAATGGCTCCAGCCGGGTTTCCTGCACCAGCACGTTGGACGCGGGAAACACCGTCACTGCACCGCCCGCCGAACTAGCGGCGGCGAACTTGGCGTCAAGCCGGTTATACGCGACCTCTGCACCGAACTGGCCTGCGTGGTCCAGTATGCCGGTCCAGTCATTCTGCGCGCGGAATACGGCCTCAAACGGCTTGTTGCGGCTGCGCGTTTCAAAGCGCGACACCGGCTGGCCGATACGCTGGGTTTCGATGGTGCCATCGGTGCTTTCGGTGCTCGTGCGGTAGAGCGCGATCAGCTTGGTGGTGAGCTTGGCTGCGAGCGGAAGTTCGATATCGCCGCCAACTTCGATTGCCGTATCGGTAACTGGGCTATCAGTGAACAGCCTCTCCGAGCCGATAAACACGCCCGAAGCATTGGTATAATCGCCAAAGCGCCGGTCGATGCCGTTATTCAGCGTGAATTTGGCGTTGGTGTTAATTTTGACATCGCCTCTCTTGGTTTTAATCGCGCCACCAATCGAAAATTCATCATAGCCGCCGCGTCCGATATAGCGGCGGCGCTCGATCAATTTTCCCGCACCGTTGCTGAAGTCTTCGGGCCCAAAGCCGCGCACGCGTTCGGAAAAGGACGAAAAGTTCAGTTCATAGCTGGTCGGCCCGCGCCTGAGCGTTGCCGATCCGCCGCCAAAGCCGGTGACACCGTATTTCGTCCCGACCAGCAAATTGGCGTCGAACGTGCCGCTTATCTTTGCCGACAGCTTGCGCACGACATTGATTACCTGCCCCTTGCCCTGCGCCTCGCCGTCAGCCCCGGCCTGTTCGCTCAATTCGATATAATCGACCTCGCTCGCCGGAATACGGCCCAGCAGGGTGGATATGTCGTCCGATTTGGTCGAGGGCCGGTCGCCATCGATCAACACGTTGCCCGCATTCTCGCCAAAGCCACGACGGCCATCGCCGCGTTCGATAGAAAAACCGGGAATCCGCTGTACCATATCTAGCGCGGTTACGGGGCCGAAGCTGGCAAAGAAGTCGGCGTGAAACTGGCGGTTGCCTTCTGCGGGTGCGGAAGCGGCGGCATCTTGCGCCAACGCGACATCAGGCACAGCATAGACCGTCACAGCCGCAAGCAGCATCCATTTTTTAACAAGCAACGCGGTCATTAATCCTCCCGCACCACCAACAATTTGGGATATTTTTTTCGGGGCGCTTCGTTCGACTACAACCGTAGACGCATATGCCCATCAATGTTCGACGAACGCGACGCCGGTTCGACGAATGGCAATTACTGACCGTATTTCCGTTACAGTAAAGGGACTTGCCCGACTTTAGATTTCAGGCATACTCACCAGATCGATAGGGGGAGATATTATCGTGCATATTTGGTCAAAGCTTTTTGCCTGTTCGTTGCTGGCAAGTGCAACGGCGGTTTTTGCCCAAGAAGAGATGGGTGAAATCATCGTCACAGCGCAGCGTACCTCGGCCGATTATTATGAAGACGAACAGCCGGTCATCGGCCTGAAACGGACTGCCGATTCTGCCGTGCAGGCGGTCGAAATCACATCGGACTCGCGCGAGGAAGACGTGCGCAAACGCGAAATTCAGGCTATGCTTGAAGCCGCGATCAAGCGCGCTGAAGCAGCGGGCGTCGAATTGGTCACCGGTGACTTCGAACTTGTGCAACTCACGCTGGCTAACTACAAAGAACTTATATTCAGAAGCGGCAACCGGCCCGATACCAGCGAGGTCGGCTTTTTCGTGAAGTCGAAACTGGCCGGGTCCACCGGTAGCGCGCAGACACGGATCGACAGTTTCATCAAAGGCGTTCCAGCCACAGGCCGCTCGCTGATCGAAAAGCAGGGCGGCCTTACCCTCACCATTATCAATCCCGATCAGTATCGCGACCAGATTGTCAAATTGGTATCGGCAGAATCGATAAAATATGCAGGCTTTTTTGGCGCTGATTACGGTGTGGATGTTACCGGGCTCGACCAGCAATTGAGCTGGTCACAGGCCAGCGGCACAGAGGTGTTTCTCTACATCCCTTACCGGTTCAGTATTAAACCAAAGTGATGGCAGCATAATGTAAGAGGAAAGCCTATGCGGCTGAAAGTGAGAATGCATCAGGGGGCAATGTATCAAAAGGCTGCTGCTGCCAATCTCTAATAATTGCGGTCTTTTTCACCCTCGATCTCATCATCCAATACACGCGCCCGGATGCAGGCGTTTTCGTCGCCGTCTTCGCACTTTTCGCGCGCCTTGTCGCGCTGGCGGGAGAGCTTGCCTAGACTTTCCTCGCGCTTGCGCATTTCGCGACCGCGTTTTTCGTCCGATTCCGACTGGCTGGTCGTCATGACGTCGGCGGTTTTCGAAACGATTTTAATCGGTGCGGTCACCACATCCTTTACGACCGACGCGACGCAGCCCGGTAATAGCAATACCAAAGCCGCAGATAACAATAAACGCATGGCACACTCCAGACTGACCGAACCGGCACCCCCTATAGCGGCGTTGCTGACTGGGTGATGAACTTTCCAGAAAAAAACGGCAAAGGCGTCACTTCAAGAGATTAATGGCAATCGCGCGCACTTCATCAGCCATATCAGGTCGTTCCAGCGCGATTGCCAGATTTGCCTCGATATAGCCGACCTTAGACCCGCAATCGTAACGCTTACCGTCAAAAGTCACCGCGTGAAAAGCCTGCTTACCAATCATCTGCGCCATCGCATCGGTTAGCTGGATTTCACCGCCAGCGCCCTTTTCCTGAGTCTCCAGAACGCGCATGACTTCGGGTTGCAGGATATAGCGGCCCGAAATGATCAGGTTCGACGGTGCTTCCCCCGCGTTTGGTTTCTCGACCAGTCCGAGCACCTCGGTCACCGCGCCGTCCCGGCTACCCGGGGCAATCACGCCGTAGCTCGATACCTTGTCATGCGGCACTTCCAGAACCGAAATGATGTTGCCACCAAGGCGGTGATAGGCCTCGACCATCTGCGCCATACACCCCGGACTTCCGTGCATGAACTCGTCGGGCAGGAAAATCGCAAATGGCTCGTCCCCAACGATATCGCGCGCGCACCAGAGTGCGTGGCCGAGGCCCATCGGCTCCTGCTGGCGAACATAAGCACAATTGCCGGGACCAAGCCGCGTGGGTTCCAGCACCGACAAGTCCTTGCCGCGCTCAGACATCGTCTTTTCCAGCTCGTAGGCGATATCGAAATGATCTTCGATAGCACTCTTGCCGCGACCGGTGACAAAGATCATCTGTTCGATGCCCGCCTCACGCGCCTCGTCCACCGCATATTGTATGAGCGGGCGGTCAACGATCGGCAGCATTTCTTTCGGAATGGCTTTTGTTGCGGGCAAGAAACGGGTGCCAAGCCCGGCAACCGGGAACACAGCCTTGCGGATCGGTTTGTGCGTCATGGTCCAAACCATAGCGAAATATGGTTAATTGTCTATCACCTGCCCGGCAAGGCGATTGGCGTAAGCCTTTTTTAGTTTGGCCAATTTGGGTGGTATCACCGCCAGACAATAAGCGTTTCGTTGGCCCTCACCGTCCCAATATTCCTGATGATAATCCTCAGCCGGATACCAAGTTGCGGGCCCTTCGATGCTTGTCACGATTGGCGCTTGATAGTCGTTGGCAGCGCGTTCGATCCCTGCCTCAACTGCGGCACGCTGGTCGTCATCAAGCGGGAATATGGCCGAGCGATATTGGGTGCCGACGTCGTTGCCCTGGCGGTTCAACTGCGTCGGGTCGTGCGTGGCGAAATGGATATCGAGCAAGTCGGCGTAGCTGATGACCGCCGGGTCGAATCCGATGCGGATGGCCTCGGCATGGCCAGTGCTGCCGCTGCACACGCTCTTGTAATTGGGGTCGGCGACATGGCCACCAATATAGCCGCTTTCAACGCTTTCGACGCCGGATAGCTGTTTGAAAACCGCTTCGGTGCACCAGAAGCAGCCGCCGGCAAAAATAGCTTGTTCCATTTCAGTTTCCTTCAGGCGTCGCTGCGGCTTGGGCCTTTGCCTCGTCACCGCGCACCACCAGCAAATACATGGCAGGGGTAACTATACGTGATAGCAAAGTCGAAGAAATCAACCCCCCGATCAACACGATCGCCAGCGGCCCATAAAGGCTGCCGCCGAACAAGGCGAGCGGCATCAGTCCGCCGATGGCGGTGATCGAGGTCAGCAGCACCGGCAAAAAGCGAACTTCGCCCGCACGCTCGATTGCTTCGCGCAAGGCCATGCCGCGGTCGCGCAACTGGCTAGTAAAATCGACCAGCAGGATGGAGTTTTTGATTTCTATTCCGATCAGCGCAATGAAACCTATTACAGCGAGGAAGGACAGGTTATTTCCGGTTACAAGCAGCGCAATCAACCCGCCAAAAGTACCGAGCGGGATTACCCCTGCTACCACCAAAGCCTCTTTGAACCGGCCGAACTCGGCCACAAGAATTGCGAAAATGCTAAACATCGCAATGAGGACAATCGGGCCGAAACCAGCAAACGTATCGTTGATTTTTTCGGCTTCACCACCAATTTCTATCGAATATCCGGGAGGCAGCACAATTTTATCCATCCGCGCTTGCGCGTCACGATTGACCTTCGACACCACGCCGCCAGTGGCGATCTGCGCCGAGATACTGACATTGCGCTTCAGATTGTAACGGTAAACTGCGGCAGGAGTGGATTCAAGCGTCGGATTGCTGATTTCCGATAACTGCACCGGCTGACCGCTTCGGCTCGACACGTAGATCGTATCAAGCGCGGATATGGGTTGGGTTTCGGTGAGTGGCAATCGCACATTAACCGGATAGCTATCACCTTCCACATCGCGAAAGGTGCCTGCACGTTCGCCCGAGAGCGCAAGCCGGATCGCACGGCGCGGCGCGCCGACGGGAATGTCGAGCAGCGCGGCTTTTGCCTCGTCGATACGGACATCGAGATCGATGCGGTCCACGGCGACAGGATTAACGACATCTCGCGTTCCCGGCGTATCGCGCAGCGCCTGTTCCATCTTTGCCGCAATGGTCCGCAGCTTTTCCTGTTCAGGGCCATAAACGCGGAATTCGACGGGCGCATTGATCGGCGCGCCGTTCTGGAAAAGTACCACTTTGATTCGCGCACCCGGTATCTGGTCGAGCTTTGCACGCAGCCGTTCGACCATCGGCCGCGCATCGCTGCCCTTCCATTCGTCCATTATCGCCAGCACCTCGCCCTGTGCCGGGTTCTCGCCGCGATTGAACAGATTGTAAAAGACGGACGGATTATGCGCACCGGCAACCTCCGCCCGAACCTTGATCGCAGACTCGGTCTTCAACACGTTCGAAACCTGTTTCACGATCCTTTCGGTTTCGGCGATGCTCGCCCCTTGTTCGGCATCGACCGTTACCCTGAAATAAGGCGTGTCTGCATTGGGAAACAGGCTGAACCCCAATACCGGCACGAGGAAGAAAGCCGCGCAAGTGATTGCCAGCGCGCCCCAAACCGTCCGCCGCGGCGCACCCAGCGCTTTGTGCAGGAGCGGGTGGTAAAATCGGTCGATCTTGTCCATCAACCAGCGCAAAAGGGCGTTGCCACCCTCCTCTTCTTCGCGTTTCAATATACGGCTGGCGAGAAAGGGAACGATGGTCAACGACACGATCATTGAGGCGATAACCGTCGCTACGATGGAACCGATAAAGCTCTGCGTGAACTTACCCGCACCTTCGGGCAGGAAAAACAACGGAAAAAAGGCAAAGACCAGCACACCGGTGGACCCCATCACCGCACGCGTGATTTCTTTGGTGCCATCGATTGCCGCCTGATCGCGCGATTTCCCCATGCGCAAATGGCGTGAAATATTTTCGACCACGACAATGGAATCATCGACCAACAATCCGAGCGACAGGATGAAACCTGCGACCACGAGCTGGCTCAGGTTGAAACCCATACCGTAAATCGCGAGCAACCCGGAAGCTATCGACAGCGGGATCGATACCATGACGATGATCGACGCGCGCAAGCCCAGGGGCAGCAACGTGA
Organism: Sphingomonadales bacterium; assembly: GCA_031420815.1. Classification (GTDB taxonomy): domain Bacteria; phylum Pseudomonadota; class Alphaproteobacteria; order Sphingomonadales; family Sphingomonadaceae; genus Sphingorhabdus_B. Next base: position 13,083 of record JANONL010000175.1, read on the forward strand.
ACAGCACAAGAAACAGCGCGATAGAAAAATCACGCGCCAGTTCCCGAAGCCGTTTGGAGATGTCCCGACTTTGATCGAACTGGACGACAAGGCGGATGTCGGATGGCAACAGCTTTTTCTGGATCTCCAGTTCTTTAACCAGCACATTGCGCAGTTTTGTCGCGTCGGTGCCCTGTTTCTGGTTGGCCGTAATGAAAACAGCGCGTTTGCCATTATGGCTTGCCTTCACCCGCTGTTCAGCCGCGCCCCATTGCACATCGGCCACATCGGTCACGCGCAGCAGCGTCCCGTCATTGGTACGCAGCGGCAGTTGGCGGATGCTGTCGAGGGTGCGAAATGCGCCACCCGCTTCGACATTGAAACGGCGTGCGCCGCTGGTCACAGCACCGCTTGGAACATCGGCACCGCCGACCCTGATTGCGTCGGCAACCAAACTGGCGGGTACGCGCAACTCAGCAAGGCGCCCAGCGTCGATTGCAATGCTTATCTCGGGTTGTGGAAGGCCGAAGATTTCGGCAGCGCGCACATCCTGATAGCGACCAAGTGCTTCGCTTATGTCGCGAGCGTATTTTTCCATCCGGTACCAGCTTGCCGTGTCGCTCATCAACGCGACCTGCAACACAGACGCGTTGGTTGTACGCAGCTTGTCGAAGCTCAGCCGCGACAGATCTGCGGGAAGCTGGCTACGGATGGCGCTGACTTCGCGCACTGTGTCGTTGAAATATTTGTCCGGGTCGCCCGACCAGTCGAATTCGGCACGGATGACCGCGCTCCCGTCTGTGCTGGTCGATGCGACATTTTGGACGTCTTCCAGACCCTGCACCAATTCCTCGATCGGCTTGGTGATTGTCTGCTCGACCTCGGCTGCGTCCGCGCCGGGTTGCGAAGCGAAAATCGATACAACAGGCAAAGAAAAATGCGGATCGACCGCGCGGGGAATTTGCTGGAATGCCGAGAACCCAAGCGCGACCAGAAGGGCAAACAGCACCAACGTCAATTGCCACCGGCGAATTGCTACTTCGGCTATGTGCATTTGCAGGTCAGCTTGGCGCTTTAACTGCACGAACGCGGGAGCCGGTGCGCAGTTTCTCACCGCCGGATGTAACGATAACATC
>JANONL010000176.1:0-4403 GCA_031420815.1 Sphingomonadales bacterium
GGCGGCACGAAAAGCCGGGCTGAGGCTTGGCGCATGTTGTGCACTATGGCCGGGGCGTGGACAATTCGGGGGTTTGCGATGTTCTCTATGATCCGCCGTGACACCGGCGAATGGATCGGTCGCACCGGACCGTGGCAACCCGAAGGCTGGCCCGGCAAAGAAGTGGGCTGGGGTGTGTTGCGCGCCCATGAAGGCAAGGGCTTTGCTCACGAAGCGGCGATTGCCAGCATCGATTATGCCTTTGACGTGCTCGGCTGGGACGATGTCATCCATACTATCGACCCGGAAAACGCGGCGTCGATCGCGCTTGCCGAGCGGCTTGGTTCGGTCAACCAAGGGCCAACGCGCCTGCCCGAACCGTTCACCGATGCGCGCGTCGATGCGTATGGTCAGAGCAAGGCCGAATGGGTCTCGCGACGACCGGCATTATAACGACCGCCGTTTCAGCGTGGCAATCGCCGCACGGGTAGCGGCGATATAACTGCCGCGCGCATAGCGATACGTACCAATGTAGTGAACCAAGGCGGGGGTTGGCGGCAGCGCCTCCTCCCAATGATTGGTATAACGGTCATAACGGAGTTGCACAGGATCGCGGTCATTCGCGATAACAAAGTTCGATGCGGCCTGCTCGCTGCCCCATTCCTGAAAGCGCGGGCCGACCACAGCCCCTGCACCAATTGCAAATTTTTCCACCACCGCACGCCCGCTGGCCGACTTGCTAAACCCGGCAAAGCCCGCGCATCCACGAATGTAGCGCAGGTTGGCGGCATCCGGAATATTGCCCAGACTGGCCTCGATCACCGACTGGATATGCTGAGTGACCGGACCGTCGGCATAGATATCGCGGATCATGTCTGGAATGGCCATGAACCCATATTCGACATCTTCCAATCCGCCCCCGAGCGTAAAGCTGCGGTTGGCGTCGATCGCAGCCGCAACTTCCGGCACCGGCCCGAGCGTCACTGTGTCGGAATCGAGCTGGATAACATAATCGTGCTGGCGAAGGTCCAGTATCGACAGCAGACGTTCCCAACAATTGCCACTGGGGCACGGCGCGGTGCTGACATCGGCAGGCTCGATAATCACGGGATCGCCGCAATGAACCGCCAGGATTGCCCGGTCGGCTGCATCGAGTGTGCCATCGTTCAACAACATGATCCGTCCGCGCCCAAGCTGTTTATGCAGCGATTTTACCGCCACCAGATAAGGCAACAACACGCGCGTCCCGATCATCGAAAACAGGATGACGCCGTCGTCGAAGGGAATTATCGGCGGCGTGTCGAGCACGTCGCGGACCACGTGGCCATGCCGCCACGCGCCAAACTTGCGACCCAGTGCCGACCAATAATCCGCCAAAAACATATCGGTCCCCTAGACGGTGGCGATTTCGACTTGATTAACAGGCTCCGGTTTAGCGCGAGCAGCAATTAGGCTGCCGCAGACGATCAGCGCAGTACCGAGCAGCACCGGCAATGTCACCGGCTCTGCAAAGAACAGCCAGCCGAACAGAGCCGCCCAGACGAACGCGGTATATTCGACCGGTATCAATATCTGCGCCTCCGCCCGCGCGTAAGCCCAGCTGAGCAATAACAAAGAGATAATCGCCAGTGCCGCTGCACCCGCAAGCATCGGTGCCTTGTCGATTTGCAGCGGATGCATGAACCATGGTGCAGCAAGGCTGAGTGTTACCGCCACGAACAGATTCTGAAAAAACGCGATTTCTATCGGCTTTGCAAGCTGTGCCTGTTGCCGCGCAAGGATGAGATTATAGGCAAAAACCACCGCAGAAAACAGCACGGCAGCGGCTCCCCAAAGATGTTGGGTGGTATAATGCCCGCTGATCCGTCCGGCGATAATGATGGCCACCCCAACCAACCCGGCAAGCGAAGCCCAGATCGCCTCACGCCCGATCACTTCGCCGAGCAGCACCGCCGCCAGATAAAGCGCAATCACCGGCGCAATAAAGCTTAAACCAATCGCTTCGGCCAGCGGCAGCACGGTCAACGACCAGAAAAAACTGACCGCCATCACCGATACGATCATGCTACGCCACAAATGCAATTTCAGCACCGCGACCTGCGGCCAGCTTTGCCCTGTGCCGACGAAGATCAGCCCCATGAACAACGCACCAAGGCTGTTACGCCAGATCACCGCATTGTAGGCACCCAGAGCAATCGACAAATCCTTCATCGCCGCGTCCATCAACGAGAACGTGCCGATACCCACGCAGGCGACGAGGAAAGGAATAAAGGGTCGGGGGTGGAGTTCGCTCATCGCTGCGTTCTGGCCGAGTAATCGTTACAACTCAACCCGGTTGATAGCCGCCAGCGTCATGCTATTTGTCTCGAAATCGAAGCAGGTTCCCGATGCCGAAATTTACGAACTTGATGCCTATTGTGGTCGGCTAACCGATTCTATCGACATCTATTTTTGAGGGATCGTCAGTTCCATACCATCTTATCGTCCTTGATGTTAACCGATCCGATGCGTGTTAGAAAGCTTTGCCCCAACAAAGAAATGTCCAAGCCGTCGGGAATAATCACCGCGCGCACATTGCTCGCCTGAAAATTGCCGACCTGCATCCGGTCTATCATCACCGATTTTCCGCGCACATCGCCACTGGCGCCGCGCCCCACCGATTGCAAATCTTCCTCGCTCCATTGCAAACCCAGTTCCCGCGCATCGTCGCCGGTTAGCGCCACCATTGATGCGCCGGTGTCCACCAGAAACCGGGCCTTGCCAAAATTAACGTCGACATCGACATAGAAATGCCCGTCGCTTTCACGCTCCAGAACGATCTGTTCGGGCAGCAATTGCTCGACATCGTCCTTGTCGCTGTCGTCAGTTTCAACCGCTCCAATAAGCTGAGTCGGCCGGGTTTCGTTAGCGGGCACCACAATATTATCGCCCTCATCCGACGGCATGAACCAGCCAATCGCGATGGCGAATGCAAAAAGCGGCAAGACTTGCTTCAGGTACATGACGGCGTGAATAGCGCCGATTGCTTAAGCGCTGGTAAAATTGCGAGACCAGCAGGTGCCGGGAGGCCGCGTCGCCGATGGTTTGCCGTCGCCACCAGTCGCGGCATTTGCTACGATAGGAAATCTAGGCCTATCGCTTTCAAGTATAACATTTCGCAGAAATGCAGCCGCTATTATAACAAAAGGGGCCGCATATTGCATGGCCAAACGCGGCGTCCAGAGCCAAGGGCTTAACCCGGGGTAAACGCCGCAAAATAGCGAAATATCGCGTCCTCGCTGCGGCTCGCAGCATTACGCCAGCTAGCCGCGTCTTTCTTACTATTGAGCAGCTTGCCGCCGGCTGAGACCAGCATCACCAGCGGCGTGTGTTTGACCTTTTTGATACCAAAGCGTTTGGCGATATCAAGATTACGCCCGTCGCCGGTTTGCGGCGTTCCGACATCGACATAAATGATTTCGTACTTTCGGTTCAGCATTTCGACAAAACGCGGCGTTTCGAACCAGCCGGCAAGTCCTTTGCTATCATGACACCAGTTTGCACCCATCACGATGATGACAACTTTGCCGTTGGTTGCGGCACGCGCGAGCGCGTTGTCAACGTCGGCTACGGCATTGGCTGCCTTGTCAAACAAAGCCGCTTGCGGGTGCACCGTCTCCGCCACGACATTGCACGGTGCTACCGCCACCAAGAATGCCAGCACAAGCATTACATACCGCATATGTTAACCGGCCTGCGCCATCAGTTTCGGGATATTACCCATCGCCGCCATCGCGTTTTCGCGGAACTGGGTCATCACCGCGATCTTGTCGGCCTCGTCCGGCTTGATGCTGGCAATCATTTTGCCAAAGCCGTCGAGGCGGCTGTTCAATATCCAGTCACGCACCAACTCGTTTTGCGTCCAGGCCACCTGATTCATCATATTGGTCATGCTCGCTGCCGGATATTGCGCGATGCCGTCGGGCAACGGCACCGGAACGCCAAGCTGGTTCTTGGTGTCATCATCATCGAACTTCGCTTCGATAAAAGCGGTCAACGCCGCACTGAACGCCGGTTGCGGGACGCGGATCATTTGCAATGTAATCAAATTGCCCTGAAATTGCGGCACCACCGGACGACGCTCGACGGCAGTCGCGGTGCAGTCGATATAGACCGGATTGCCCGCAACAGGATAATCGCCCTGCTCCATCTGCATTCCTGATGCGTCGACATGGCGGACACGTCCCATCCGCACCACATTCTTAATTTTTTGCAGCAACGCCACCTCGCCCTCGGAAATGGTGGCATAATGGAACATGCTGGGCTTGGCATCAGGGTCGATGCGCAACATGACCCCCGCTTTCTCGAGCCGCTCGAACAGCTCGTTGGCATCGCTCGCCTTTGCAAGTGCCTCCATAATCGATAACTGCCCGCCGATCGTCCCG